>NZ_MQTZ01000025.1 GCF_001939115.1 Leptolyngbya sp. 'hensonii'
GGCTCGCACCGTATGTTCATGGCACTCAAAGACCTCGGCGATTGCCGGGGCGGTCCATCCTTGCGCATTCAGCCGCAGCATATGGGCACGGTCTCGGGTTCGTTGCGGCACGGTCGTGGCTAATCTCAGTTCAGCCAGGGTGCGGTCTTCCTCGTCACTCAGTTTGATTCGTAAGGGGGCAGGCACTAGAGACAACCAGTAGAGGGCCAAATCTATCTTATACTTTATTCCTCCGACCTACTTAGTATTGAGTTCAAATGTGACATGAGGCAGGTGTAAGAAGCTGAAATATTCATTAATCGAAAGAATTGATGTGTGAGTGGCTCGGAATTCCTCACCCACTTGGCTGGAGGATGTCTAACGGCTCGCTTGAGCAGTGGTTAGCATTTTTAGGTTCTCACCAAGATCTTTCATCCATCCGCTCCAAGCGAATTGTTAGCTCTCTGACTCGCAGCCTACCCAAGTTACCCTTTGCACTTCAGTTGATCGCGCTTCACGGTCTCATCCTTTGGTTTACCTTCGATCGCCACTGCTCCTTCCCATTCTGACCCAGTGTTGTTGGGTGAGAAACTTGGCTTACCAGTGCCTGTTCTTTAAGCCTTCTGCCTGTAACGCAGCAATTGCCAGTTGAGTGCGATCGCGTAAATTTAGCCGATTCAGAATATTAGTCACATTGTTTTTGACCGTTTTCTCAGAAATATAGAGAGCCTGGGCGATTTCCAGATTACTTGCGCCCTGCACAATCCAATTCACAATGTCTTGCTCGCGTGGGGTTAACTGCTGCCAATCCACACTGTAATCCGTCGTGCGATCGGCTGAGTTTTGTGTCATCGGTTGCTGAAAAACTGCACCAGAAAGCCCTGGACCAATCTGAGTATAACCCTTCAGCGCCAGGTGAATTGCCTGAGTCAATTCCTCAAAGGGGGTATTTTTTAGCAGATAGCCCGCTGCTCCCACCTGAAGTGCTTGGGTCACGTATTCCTGGTTAGGAAAGGTCGTTAGCACCAGAACCCGAGTTTTAGGGAACCGTTGACAGATTTCACGAGTTCCGGCAACTCCATCCACAATGGGCATTTGTACATCCATCAACACCAGATCGGGTTGCAACTGTTCTACCAGTTCCACCGCCTCTTGTCCGTTGCTCCCTTCTCCCACCACGGCAAACTCTGCATCGGTTTCGAGCAACGCTTTCAACCCACGCCGAACCAGACTTTGATCATCCACTAGCAATAAACGAATCATAGTCCCCTACTGTTTGATTGGCAGACAGACCTCAACTCGGCATCCCTGTTCATGTGCTGAGATGATTTTAATCTGCCCTGCCAGAGCTTGTACGCGTTCCCGCATTCCTTGCAACCCGAAACCAGTTGTGTTTTTTTGCAGCTCAAAGCCTTTACCATTATCCGCGATGGTGATTTGAATCTGTTGGTTACAGTGTTGCACAAGTACAGTTACGGCAGTGGCACTGGCGTATTTGCAACAGTTGGTCAGGCTTTCTTGCACAATCCGAAAAATGGCAAGGTTGTATGCCTGGGGTAAGGGTTGAGCCAGGTGAATATCCAAAGCCGGTAAAACGCCAGTTAAGCGGTAGAAATGATCGACCAGGGTTGCGATCGCCTCCGTCAGAGGCTTTCTCCCTAGCGGGTCGGTCCGTAGAGTAGCAACGGATTGGCTGACCTCGGCTAGGGTCTGTGCGCCCAGTTGTTTCAGTTCCAGCAGCAGGGCTTCGGCTTCAATGGGTTTAGTTTTCAGCAGACGAATTGCAGCTTCCAGGTGAAAGTTAAAGGCTGTGAGGGAATGACCCAGGGAGTCATGAATGTCACGGGCAATTCGGTTGCGTTCCTGTATAGTTGCCAACTCTTCTACTTTCAAGGTGTATTGTTGTAAACGCATATTTGCTTCTGACAGCGCATCACGGCTTCTGCGTTCCGTTATGACTGCGTCTACTAACAACTGCAAAAACAGAATGAGTAATCCAAAAATGAGCAGGGAACCAAACCAGAACACTCCCAACTGATTCGGTTCAATGCGAAAGGGATAGACTCGTCGATTCAACAGACAAAAGGCACAGAAAACAAAGGTCAGGACAGTAATCAGGGTGCGATCGCGCCCTTCTAACAAGACACAATTGCGAACCACCAGAATAATGAATAGCAATTGAAATAGGGGAATCTGTCCCACCAGTGCCAGCAACAAAATCAAGCCAAATTCGGTGGCGGTATAGAAGCATTTCTGCCACTTAGAAGTGGGTGATGCCCATCCGAGTGCGGCAAATAAAATCACTCCCAGTTCATTCCAGAGGGGAGAGAAGGGGTAGGAAAGACAAGACAGGGGCATCGCTGCCAGAACAACGCCCAACAAGAGCCATTCCAGCCACAGGAGTAAGGGAAGCGGGAAGGAGCGGGATAGGTGACGCAATCTCATAGAATTCGGCAACGTTTTATTCTCCACTGTAGAGCTTTGTACGGCGATCTGATCGGGACAAAATCCCGGTTAAGTCAGGACGTTGTGCTCTACTACCAGCGGTTATGCTGCTTTTACAGTAAGGACATCCACTGATTGGAAGGAGTAAATTGCAATGCACAAAGGATGGATGGCGATGATGTTTAGTATTCCGATTGTAGTTGCACCCATGGTGACAACCGTTGCCCAGGCGGGACCCACTTCTCTGACTCAGTTATTTCCTGCCCTAGAGGGAATCCAACTTACCCCAGAACAGCAGGCACAACTGGCAGCGTTGAATAACCAGACATTGGCTCAAATCAAAAGCGTGCTCACCCCTGAGCAACAAAGCCAATTTAATGCAGCTCTGAGCCAGGGCAAAGGCATGCAAAATGCCCTTTCGTCTATCAATTTATCGATGCGTCAGAAAAGGCAATTGCGCGGTCAGTTGCAAAATACCCACTCCCAACTCAACCAAATATTGACTCCAGAGCAACAACAACAACTGTCTAAAAAAGTACAGACTCTACAAAATCAAAACCGCTAAATCAGTTTGGCATTGCTGAATCAACCGATGAACTCGGAGCATAATGAATTGGAACGAAGTTTCAATTCATTGCTTAATAGTGTGCGGAAGTCTGATAATGGAAATAATACACTAGTGGGTCACTTGGCATGGGCATCGCCATTATTGAAAAGCCAGACCAGTCGGGGCAAGGCTTATCGAGCGATCTCAGAATGACTACATTCGAGGCAAATGACCCACTAGAAGCTGATCAGGTTTAGTTTAGTTGAAGACTCCAACACCAATTGCTCGGGAATGTCGCGAGATGACGCGAAAGCCATTCACTGCAGTTGATCCTGCAGTTCCTATGAATTATCTTTGTTTTGTTTTCCGTACACTCGGCAAAGACGGATACGAGGTCGAGACACTTTTGGCAGGAACCGGCCTGACTGCGGAACAAATCGAAGATCCGAATTTTCGTTGTGACTTCTGGTCTCATCTCCGTTTCTACAAAAATGCGATCGCACTGACGAACGACCCGCATCTCGGGCCAAAGTTGGCGCAACGGTTTGAGACAAATTACATCGGACTGCCGGCCTACGCAGCGATGAACGCAGCATGTCTAGGTGATGCGTTAGAGGTCTTGAACCGTTTCCTCTTTCTAACCTTCCCGTCGATCGAATTTACTTTCCCTGACGAAGAAGTAGACCCACAAACTGGCGAAGTGGCGATCCGCTTGCGCCCAAAGCTTGAATTCGGCGATATTACCTATTTAGTCTTCTCCAGCGGCTTGGTTGTTTGTGACGGTATTTGCAGGCAGACTTTGCGCGCAACGCAGGCGGCGTCGCGGGCTGAATTGGCATTAACTGAACCCGAGGGCTGGGTGGATGCCGCGTCGCTCCTCAACTTCCCCGTCCGCTTCGATTCTCTTGAACATCGGCTGTTTTTTCCAGCTGATCTTTTGCACCAACCACTGCCCGGTGCGGATCCGATCAATCACAAATGGCTCCTCGGACTTTGCGAACAATTTGCCGCTGAAGCATCGTTCGAAACGACGGTAGACATTCAGGTCGTCACTTTTTTGAAGGCACGGCACAATCTCGACATCTCTATGTCGGAGGTGGCCGCAGCCCTTGGGTACTCAGAACGTTCGCTGCGCCGTCAATTAGAGAGATCCGGTGTGTCTTTTCGAAAATTGGTGGACCAGGTTCGCGAAATCCGTGCGCGCTGGATGCTCACCAATACGCCCAAGACGGTAGAAGCCATTGCCTACGAACTCGGTTTTGAAACGTCCTCTAATTTCGCGCGTAGCTTCAAACGCTGGACCGGGGTCACACCCAGGGAGTTTCGGGATGGACAAAGAGCGTACCGAAATTCTGGTCAGAAATGAATACTTTTTGGCCGCGTGCAAGCTTTTACGCAAGTAGGCAACGTGCATATCATTAATTATGCAATGTCTACCAACTGAAAACGTTTGAGATAGGAGAAAGTTGATATGGGATTCAAGTACATTGATGCTCTAGCAAAGCCTGAGAATTTAGAAAAAATTGGTGAAACTCACAGATATGGTTGCAGGAGTAAAGCTATCAGTGTCAAATATTTTTGACATTGAGGATGCATTGCGTGACAGCCCACTCATGCAAAGGTGTTTGACAAAAGTTCGAAATGAACCTGCTTCAGCTAAAGTTCTAGAGGGGCGTTACATGGGAGAAGACTATGACCTTGAGAAAATGCTCAAGATGCCTCCCCACTCATTGGGTTGAACTTACGCTAAGGTGCTTACCGTTGACACTGCTTCTGCTGGAATTCAGATGGCTCGACAAGCAAAGTCCTTATTTCCTATTAAGTGGGAAGAAAATCTGGATCGCCCCTTAAACGAGTTACGCAGCGAGCTTAACATTCAGCCCGTTACTACTGGCTTATGGAGTTGGTACACTCGCCCACTTTTGCAAGAGGCTATTAGTGCGTCACAGGCATTAGGTAGTGCGCTAATGTTCCGTCAGGAAAATTTTGACGGGTCGAAGACCCGCAAAATTTAACCCCAATCAACAACCGGGATTTTGGTTGACCGTCAATCATTGATTGACTTACCACTAGAGCTGTGGATACTTTTTCTGCAACGCACGCTCTCCAAGTTAGCCAGCAGCAAAAAACACAGGTCTAGAACATCCCCGAATTGTTGATAAAGAGGTCAGCACCGAGTGCATCCCAGTTTTGTTATAGAAGTGCGAGCGTCCCGCTCGCGAGCGAGACGCTCGCACTCCGAAAATCTTGAATCTGCAAAAATGGGATGCTCCCGTCAGCACCTTAACTTGAACCTTTGAACTTGAAAAACAAAGAATTTTCCCAACTACTTCACAACAAATATGTCGTGAAACAGAAGAGCAATTACCGAGAGAAATCATGTTGAGTAATTTACAAACATCAGCTCCAATAAGGCGAATGATCGTCGTAGTATTGCTACTCAGTTTAATTGTGCTAATTGGCTATCAACGCACATCTCCCGCAGCACCTCTAACAAGTACAGAACAGAGGGATACTACTGCCAATTCGGACTTGCCGCGAGAGTTAGATGGGCGTCCTGCTGAGTTACTCTCTGCTTTTTTCGGTCTCGATAATGGATTGCCCCCACGGTCTGAGGTCTTCTGTCGAGGTGCAGGGGGTGCCGATGGGATGCCCGTTATCTTTTCCCACGAACTTGATGTTGACACGCTCCAGCCCGGTGACTTTCGAGTTACAACGGCTAGCGGCAATGTGGGTAAATTAGTTTGTGTTACCATGCTTCCTGCAATTGACCCCGGTGAATTGCGGACTGTACTGCTGGTTGGGGACTTTGGTTCCGCTCAAAGTGACCCACCTGTCACCGTTGAGATTGTTGGCAACCTCCATTCAATTGACAACACAGTCAACTTTAAAGGAGCCTCGATTAAGGTCACGCCGTTAGATCCAGGTCCGACGCTGATTCTTGCTGAGACGTTACCCAAGAAGACATGGCGTCTGGGACGTGAATCCAATGGCAGAGTCGGTTCTAGCACAGGATGTCCCACCGAGGGTGTTCAACAAATTGTGCGCGTTGTCTGGGCGGGTGGTGTGACTACCGCCAACAACAAGGAACCAGGAGACTTGGAGCGTAATGCGTATCGCGTTACTGTGAAGAACGCCAATGGTTCAACCACTGATGTGACTCCGTTTGCACTGGGAGACCTGGCAGATAACGACAACAACCATGAGCTTTGTCTAGACACAACTGATGTACCCGTTTCTGTTTCATTTCCCGCAGGTTACCTCACCGATCCAAACAACGATTTAAATCCAGCCACAAGCATTGAAGTCATCCAGCGTTGACCAAACTTAAACCATTTCAACGACGATGGTACAGATGTCGGCCTAACTTTTGGAGTTGGCAATATTGATGACGATGCTACCCCCTCAATGAGACGACTTTGTCCATATCTTAGAGCGCAGCCTCGAAGGAAGCAATTATTGTTAATCCTCTGCTTAGTTCCATCAAAATAGTCCAGAAAGGTTAAGTCTATGCATAGATTACTACTCACAATTATTGGCACCATTTCAGCCGGACTGATCCTCACTGCCATACTCATTGCCATTCTGTTACCAAAGATTCTGAAAGCCATGGGCTTACATCCCGAATATGACGCAGGACAAAAATACGACTTGCAGGGTAAAAAAGCGCTGGTGGTCACTACCAGCCACGGTGTACTCAGTAAACCAGGTGAAACAACGGGTAAACCCACCGGGGTCTTTGGCTCCGAAATGACCGTACCTTACTATGAATTTCTTGACGCCGGTATGCAGGTGGATGTGGCCAGCATCAAAGGCGGCGAAATTCCCATCGACCCCCAATCGTTTTACTACTTCCTGATTACAGACGAAGACAAACGCTTCTTAAAGGATTCGGCCTTTCAGAACAAGGTCAAAAACTCGCTCAGCATCGACGAAGTTGACTTCACAGACTATGACCTGATTTTCTTCGTGGGAGGGTGGGGTCCATCCTACGATTTTGCCCAGTCGGAACGGCTGGCGGAACAGGTGAGCGCGGCCTACTACGCTGGGACTCCGATTATGGGTTCGGTCTGTCATGGCGCTCTGGCCTTTGTCAGCGCGAAGGATGCCGCCGGCAAGTCGCTGATTGCGGGACGCAAGATGACGGGCGTGACCCAGGGACAGCTCGATTTCTTTGGCATAAAATTCACGCCCAAGCACCCAGAAGCCGAACTCAAAAAGGCCGAGGCGGATTTTCGCGCCAATCACCATCCGGTGGCCGACGTTTTTGCAACCGTGACGATCGTGGATCATGAACAGCGCTTTGTCACTGGCCAGAACCAGAATTCCGGGCATGAAACCGCACAAAAGATGATGGAATTGCTATCGCAAAGGAGCGCCAAATGATGCGAAAAATCAGAAGATTATGGCTGGTGCTGACGTTTTCTGTCGCCTTGATTCTGAGTGCAGCACTGACACAACCAACCCTAGGCATCGCACTGCTCCCAAGTCAGCAACCCACTCAGTCCGCATCCGGTTTTTACAACCCTGTGGTGAACCACAGTAGCCCGCAAAACCAGCCTGCTTTTCGAGTCGCCGAGGCAACCCAGAACACGTCACCAACCCAGAACGCAGAGACGGCAGCCATAAAAACTAAGGCACAGCAGCCCCCCAACTTTGTTCTGATTCTCGTCGATGACTCAGGTTTGATGGACTTTAGCGCGTTTGGCGGCGAGGCCCGCACGCCAAACCTGGACCAACTGGCCCAAAATGGCGTGTGGTTCAATAATTTTCATACCTCTCCGGTCTGTGCGCCATCGCGGGCGATGCTGATCACCGGCAGCGACAGTCATTTGACCGGCGTGGCCAATTTGCCAGAAATGCTACCAGAGGGCTACGCAGATCGTCCAGGCTATGCCGGTGAGCTGAATGAGAGCGTAAAAACCGTCGCCACCCGGCTCAAAGCCGCAGGTTACAGCACCTACGCCACGGGCAAATGGCATCTAGGACACAGCGAGACGAATTTGCCGAACGCCAAGGGCTTTGATCACTCGTTCATTCTCGGAGGGTCCGGAGCTAATAACTACAACACCAAGGGCTATGTGCCAATGAAGCCCGAAGCCCATTGGTATCGCGACGGCAAGGAAACGGATTTGCCCCAGGATTTTTACTCGTCTAAGGACTACATTAAAAGTACGATCGCCTTTCATGAAAGCCAGAGCGACCCCAAAGCCCCGTTTTTCAGCTACATCGCCTTTCAAGCCATTCATGCACCGATTCAGGCACCCGATCGCTTTGTCGAACCCTACCGAGACGTTTACAAAGCGGGTTGGGATGTCCTGAGACAGAAACGCTATGAAAAAGCGAAAGCACTCGGCATTATCCCGGCGGATGCAGCCATGAGTGCAATCTTTCCCCAGTTCAGAAAATGGGAGGAGATCAGTCCTAAGCTTCAGGCTGAATACGTCACCGATATGGCAGTGACGGCGGGCATGTTGGAGGCTATGGATTTTTACATTGGCGAGTATATTCAATACCTCAAAGACAGCGGGCGCTTTGACAACACCATCTTTATTGTTACGTCTGACAATGGTCCCGACGGAGGCGACTACAGACCAACCATAGCCAAGGTCTGGCAAAAGACGATGGGTTACCACAAAGACCCCGATCGCGTCGGCGATGCTGGCTACTATGGGGACATTGGCCCTGAATTCGCCGCAGCGCTGTCTTCGCCTTTTTCATTTTTCAAGTACTACACCGGCGAAGGGGGCGTTCGCACGCCCCTGATTGTGTCGGGGCCTAACATTCCTCAGGGGCGTACCAGCAATGTCTTTTCCTTTATCACAGATGTGGTGCCTACCATGCTTGACCTGGCCGGACTGCCGACCCCAAGCAGCAATGAAGAGGTACCCATCACCGGCAAGAGCCTGCTGCGGCATATCCAAAACCCAGCAGTGCCGGTCTACGCTAAAGACGAAGGGGTGGGATTGGAAGCGGCTAATTCCGCAGCTTATTTTCTCGGCGATTACAAAATCGTGAAGAACAATATTCCCCTCGGAGACCAAACCTGGCACCTTTACAATCTGAAAACCGACCCAGGTGAGACCCGAGACCTGGCTCAACAAGAGCCGGAACGATTTCAGGCCATGATAGCCGCCTACGACGCTTACGCCAAAAACGTCGGCGTGATTGAAATGCCAGAAGGTTATTCAGCCGAGGGCGAAGTGAACCGCAAGTCGGTGACCTATATTGTCAAACACTCCGCACCCTTTGTTCTGATTCCGTTGGTCTTGCTGCTGCTGCTGGGCGTTCTCTGGCGTCGGTACCGTCGGGTGAAAGCATGAGAGAATTCAAAGCCATCAAAACAAGCTTGTTCATCCTATGTTTGTGGAGAAGCGGTAAAACTCGTTGGTACTTGTACCAAAAAGAGGCAGTGCGGTCTTGGGGAACCTCCAAGACCGCATGCCGTGCGTGTTTCTGAGAAGCAAGAATCTCCCGCTACACTGCAAAGCGGTGTAGCGGCGAGAGTGTAAAACTGATAAGCAATGAAGGATAAGTCAACACGATGAAGAAAGCCCTAGGATTTCTCGCTAGCTTGATTGCCATAATCATCGTTCTCGCAATTGGGGCCTGGAATTCGGAGGCAGCGCAGGACTGGATGCTGGAAAAAGTAGTGACCGCCGGGATGGCACGTCCTGCCGCCATGTCTAGCTACGATGGACTTAAAGTATTTCTTTGTGGCACATCTTCCCCAATTCCTGCCCCCGGGCGTGCTCAAGCCTGTGTTGCAGTTCTTGCTGGGAAATCTCTGTATTTGGTGGATGCGGGGGCTGGTTCCGCTCAGGTCGCCGCTCTTGGTCGCTTGCCACTAGAACGACTAGAAGCGGTCTTTCTGACTCACTTTCATTCCGACCATATCGCTGCACTGCCTGAATTCAACCTCAATTCGTGGGTTGCTGGCAGGCCAAAGCCGATGACCGTATTTGGCCCTGTTGGCGTTTCCGAGGTTGTCGATGGCCTGAATGCCGCTTATCGGCTCGACTCAACCTACCGGGTGGCTCATCATGGCGAGGAACTTTTGCCCCCTGAGCTTGGGGTAATGAAGTCTCAGTTGATAGATGGCGGCACGGTGCTTGATCTCGGAGATCTGACCATCACCAGCTTCCTGGTGGATCATGATCCAATCCGCCCTGCGGTGGGTTACCGATTCGACTATCTTGGCAGATCAGTGGTGATTAGTGGCGATACAACCATTACACCGGGTCTAATTGAGGCCGCTACCGGAGCAGATCTATTGCTTCAGGACAGTTTATCGCTGCCGATTGTCAAGACTCTCGAGAAAGCCTCGGCTGGTTCGCGAATGCAGAAGATTTTGCATGATATTCAGAACTATCACGCCCACACGAGCGACCTTTCAGGCTTGGTAGAAAAGAGTGGGGTGCGGCAGCTTGCCCTTTATCATTTGGTTCCAGCACCTCGGAATGCTTTATTCAAGAAGATCTTCTCGCGTGAGCTTCCCAAAGGAACAGTGCTCACCCAAGACGGCATGATGTTTGAACTTCCCGCAGACAGCAAGGATGTATTGAGGATCAACTCCTGAATGAGTATTGAATTCAGAAAGGTGAGCAGATTGATATGTAATACGTTCAAGCCCGGTCTACTTACCGGAACGATTCACTCAACTCTGATGTAGGACATTTCAAAACCAAGACTGTATCAATCCCGGAACATAAGCATTAGAACTTGCTTTGCTCATGAACTTCATCAACTGTATCTCATTCAAAATTCTCGTGACTGTGCTAATTGCTTGGTGCTGTTGGTCTCTGTCTATGCCGATCGCGATCGCGGCCCAAGCAACTTCTGCCTGTCCCAACGACATGGTATACATTCCGGGTGGTCGCTTCACCATGGGGTCTGATAACCCTAACTATGTCGAAGAAAAAATCGCAGAAGATGTCACCGTCAGCAGCTTCTGTATTGAGATCCATGAAGTCACCAATGCCCAATTTGCCAAGTTTGTCAACGCGATCGGCTACGTCACCGTTGCTGAGCGTCCGCTCTCAAAAGAGCAATTCCCCAATCTATCGGACAATGAACGGTCACCAGGTTCCCTGGTCTTTAAGCCACCGGAAAAAGGCATTCAGCAGTTAGCCTACCTAAGCTGGTGGCAGTGGACTCCCGGTGCCAACTGGCGACATCCCTTCGGTCCTGACAGCGATATTCAGGGTAAAGACGATCATCCCGTCGTCCATATTGCCTATGAAGATGCTGCGGCCTACGCTGACTGGGCAGGGCGGGAGTTGCCCTCCGAAGCCCAGTGGGAATATGCTGCTCGTGGCGGCAAGGAAGGCTGGACCTATGCCTGGGGCGAGCAGTATGCCGCTAAGCAAGCCAATACCTGGCAGGGCGTGTTTCCCTTCTTCAACACCCAGGAGGATGGGCATTTAGGCACCGCTCCCGTGATGTCCTTTCCTCCTAACGGCTATGGTCTTCACGATATGACGGGTAACGTCTGGGAACTGACCTCTACTTGGTTTACTGTGCAGCATGATGACATGGCTCACAGTATTGACCCGACTGGCCCTAGCCGGGAGGCCAGCTACGACCCCAAAAAACCGATGGATGGAGCCATGCACGTCATCAAGGGCGGCTCATACCTATGTGCCAAAAACTATTGCAGCCGCTATCGTCCGGCAGCTCGCGAATCTCAAGCACCCGATACAGGGACTAGCCACATTGGATTCAGGCTGGTTTTAGATCCCAAATCAATTTTAGGAATCGATGCAAATCAATTGGTTAAGGATAGCCCTGATGTAGACAAAGAAGCCATTAGCGAAATTCCAGACAACTTCGTCCGTATCTTAGAGCACAGTATGGGAGAAAGCGATGCTTGATAGTCCTCTGCCCAGTTATATCCAAATAGTCATCTTCTTGTTTCTTTTTACATTTCTCCTGTCCGTAGCGCTAGAGAAACCGAAGCAGGAAATCCTGACGCTCATGAAATCAAGCTTGATGGGGCGATCGCTATTCGCAAATTTCATCCTACTGCCGATTTTGGGCGTGATTTTAGCCCGGTTATTTAGGCTGCCGCCCGAAATTGCTGTGGGTTTTCTGATGGTTGCACTTGCCCCTGGAGGGATGCTGGGTCTGCATTTTGCTCGTGTTGCCAAAGGTAATCTCGCCTACGCCGTGGGGTTGATTTTTCTGTTGTCGCTCCTATCGATCGTCATTATACCGACGCTGATTTATCTGATTTTTCCTGGCATTGCCGCAACGGATGGATTTATTGTGTCACTCCTCGGTCGCCTGTTGTTCTTGGTGATCCCCCCGTTTTTGGTAGGACAGGTCATTCAAAAATGGCTAACGTCGATCGCCACGAAATTGCAAAAGCTATCTTCCTTGCTATCAATTGTCCTGTTCATTGCATTGACGGTTCTCACATCTAGGCTCAAGGTTCTGGATACTCAAGCACTGGGATGGAATGGGTTGGCTGCGATCGTGGTGTTTATTGGGGTGGCTTGGTTCGTCGGTTGGCAACTGGGCGGACCGGAACTTGAGAATCGTAAAGTGCTGGCGATCAGTACCAGCATGAGAAATGTGGCAATTTACTTCTTAATCGCTACGAGCGGTGTGTTCAGTCGCAACGCCGAGTTGATGATGATTGGATTTAGTGTGTTGCTGACTCCGATGAATCTAGTCTTTGCGATCGCCATGAGGCGCATCCAGTCAACGTCTCAAGATTAAGTGTTTCTGTGCTGGTGCAAGATGCGAGTTAGACTTATCCCTATGCTGTCCTACCACGAGATAAAAAATTGGTTTCGCAATGCCTTGATTCCTTGCCTTTTTGCCCTGATTATAGTTGTTGCAACCGTTTCCCCTGCCTACTCGCAAGGTAATACTTCAGCCCTGAACCAGCAGACCGGTGCCCCAGTGATCTTAGGAAATGAAACCCTGTTCTATATTCAGGCAGGAATTGACTCTTTTCCTCCTGAATTCCGAGCACAGGTAGTTTCTACTCGAATTACCTCTTTTGCCAAAAATACTGAGGTGGGTCTGGATACGCTGCAAATTATTCTTAATGAGGCGGCGGCGACAGTTGATATTCAAGCTGGTGAGAAACTACTGGTAACGATCGCTGATGTGGATGCCGTGTCAGCGGGTCAATCTCTCCAGGGGCTTGCCAATCAATATCTACAGACTATTAAAGATTCAGTGACACAATACAGAATCTCCTACAGTATACAAAGACTACTGCAAGGAGTCATTTACACGCTGATTGCAACCATTGTTTTAGTTGCTAGCTTGGTCGTTGTTAAGAAATCAGCTATTTACCGTCAATTATTACGCTGGCACGAGACTCGTATTCCAGCCTTGAGATTGTTTGGAAGCGAGATTTTGTCGAAACATAGAGTTATTGACCTGATTTCAGAAATTGTGATATTTATTCGAGTTGCTCTTGTCCTAGGGCTTCTCTATCTCTACATCAATCTGGTTTTGAGCTTTTTCCCTTGGACAAAAGGCTTCGCCCGAATTCTATCTGGCTACATTTGGACGGCGATCGACACTTTAGGAAATGGACTGATTGCCTATCTACCCAACTTGTTTTTTCTGAGCATCATCTGGTTACTTACGTCATATTCTCTCAAAGTAATTCGATTTGTGTTTACTGAGATTGAGCAAGGCTATATTACTGTTCGAGGGTTCTACCGAGAATGGGCAAAACCGACATATAAGCTCGTTCAATATTTGGTCTTGGCGTTTGCAGCAACAGTGGCATTTCCCTATTTGCCGGGTTCACAAACCCCGGCATTTCAGGCAATTTCTGTCTTTTTGGGTTTGTTGATTTCGTTTGGCTCTTCATCGGCGATCGCTAATATTTTTGCTGGGATTATTCTCACCTACATCCGCGCGTTTATGATTGGCGATCGTGTCAAAATTACGGATACAGTTGGAGATGTGGTTGAGAAAACCTTATTTGTTACTCGCATTCGCACGATTAAAGGTGTTGTAATTACTATTCCCAACTCCATCGTGCTGGGCAGTCATGTGGATAACTACAGTACTGGGGCCAGTGATCCAGATTCGCCACCGTTAACGCTGCACACTACGGTTACCCTCGGTTATGACGTGCCCTGGCGTCAGGTCTATGCTGCCCTGACCGAGGCGGCTCTGGCCACTTCAGAAATCTTGAAAGATCCGGCTCCCTTTGTGCTGCAAACCAGCCTGAATGACTTTTATGTGAGCTATGAGTTAAACGCATTCACACGCAACCCTGGCATGATGGCTAAGGTTTATTCGGAGTTGCATGAAAATATTCAGGACAAGTGTAACGAAGCTCAGATTGAAATTCTCTCGCCTCACTACCGAGCGGTACGAGATGGTAACCAGACAACGATTCCTATGGATTACTTACATCCAGACTATAAAGCTCCTGGATTTCGAGTGGAGCAAGAATAATGGCCTCAAAATTTTGACCAACCACCAAATTGACAATAACCAAATTGACAATCTAGGAGAAACCAATGCTGAAACGATTTGAAGAACTGAGCCGTACCATTCGCAATCTACATTCTGTTACAGATTTGCTCAAATCAATGGGACAGAATACTGACAGCGTATTTGACATTGAAGATAACTTTCGGGGCAGCAATCAGATGAAAGTCTGTGTCGATCGTGTCAAGGCAATTCCTGAAGCCCGTGCGCTGAGAGGATCACAAACCGGATGAAATCTTGTCCCTGATACCCCCCATCTACCCAAATGACTACCAATCGGTTCACCCAATTGCGTATCTTGTGAAGACGAGCAAAGACCAACTTTGCCCCGGCCTGTTCTGGAACATTGGCAGCGGTCACAACCACCATCAGCACCAGACCTAAAGTATCAACCAATAGATGTCGCTTCCGAACTTTAATCTGCTTGGCAGTATCATATCCGACCTCAATAGCAGCAGGTGTTGCAGTCTTAACAGATTGACTATCCAGAATTGCTGCACTGCAATGTAGCTAATCAAGAGTACAGTAAAGTACTCATACTCCACTCCTTTTCTGGATGTACCCTTTTTAAAAAGTAGATAATTTGACAAATCTTGGGAATATTTGACAAATCATTGAAGCTTAGAGGAAAACTTAAGGGTAGTACCCTTACATAAAGGGCAGAGAAAAATATCTTAAACCCAATGTTTGTCAGGTTAAAGGCTTCCGTTAGCGCCTGGCTATTCTCTAGCCTTTAAGAAATAAAACTACCCAGATGCTTAATCATAAAAAAGTTGAGTTCCTCACTAAGAATAGCACCACAGTTTTGCTCATTATTGTTGTGCTATTCGGCGTGTTTCTTAGAGGCACTAATCTGAGCCAGAAACCATATTGGCTTGATGAAACCTATACACTTTTGCGTTCTTCTAGTTACACGGCCCAAGCAGCTACAGAGAAACTGTTCAACGGTCAAATAATTGGTGTTGAAGAGGTCTTACGATATCAGCACCCATCTTCTCAAGATAAGGGAGTGATGGGAACCATAACTGGACTAGTGACTGAGGACCCCCAACACCCCCCACTATATTTCCTGCTAACAAGGATTTGGGCACAATGCTTCGGTAATTCTCAAGCATCAATGCGAAGTCTACCTGTCATGAGTGCATCCCAGTTTTGTAAGACTCATTTTGAGAATTGACCATTCAGGTAAGCACAGCGCTGCTTGAGTACTTGTGGTACGTTGTTCTTTTCCCACTGTGCTCCCGATATCTTGATGCGCTGCCCGATTTGTTTGACCGTCGATTCAATCGCACCAGAACCAATGGAGATGCCTTCGGCTTGATAATAGCCGTAGTTGACAATCCGCTGTCGATGCTTACTGAGGTAGCCAATGAA
>NZ_MQTZ01000026.1 GCF_001939115.1 Leptolyngbya sp. 'hensonii'
TGTCAGAAGGCCGGAGGTCGGTAAACCACAGAATGCGGTCTTTTTCTTCAACCGGGGGGTGAATAAATTCCTGGCCGAAGACTATAAGGGGGCGATCGCTGACTATACCCAGGCGCTGAAGCTGGATGCCAAATACACCGATGCCTATATTGCCAGAGGAGAAGCCCGACGGCTCTCAGGCGATGTGCCGGGGGCAATCGAAGATAGCACCCAGGCGCTGAAGCTGGATCCTAAGGCCCTGGATGCCTATATCAACCGTTGTGCAGCCCGCTATGATCTGCGGGATTTTCGGGGGGCGATCGAGGACTGTACTGAGGCCCTTAAACTCAACCCCAATGATGCGGATGCCTACTACAATCGGGGATTGGCTCGCCGGGATCTGGAACTGGTGGAAGAAGCCATGACAGATTTTCAGCAGTCGGCCCAGCTTTATCAGCAGCAGTTGGAAGAGGCCCGCCGTCAGGCTGCGACAGAAACAGGGATTAATTCTTCCAGCCGACAACCCCCAGCTCTCCCGGCCCAACCCCCCCTGCTGCCCCCAAGAGCCGGCACACCCGTCATGTCAATTCCCAGGGCTATTCGGGGGGGACCGGGTAAACCCAGAGGACGGGGCATTCCCGGTCGGCGAGAACCTGCTGGAACCCGTTAGCGTCGGCGCACTTTGCTCACCATCTTGCGAGACAGCCGCAGGTGGAGCTGTTCTCCCTCCGCCCACTCCTGAAAGAGTTTGTAGAAGGCTTGTCGGTCCTCTGTCTTCAAGACGGCGGTCTGGTCGGCGGTTTCGATCACGTAGGGGTAGCCGCTGCCAATGATGATCTCCCCCCGCACCCAATCTAAAATCTGCTCCAGACGATCGCGTTCATAAAGCCAGAGGGGCAATTCCAACCGGACGGGATAGCCATCGTGAGCTTTGAGATAGGTGAAGGCAATTTGTTCTTGCTGCTCCTGATACTGGGAGAGGATACCCGATCGGCGGCAAAGAAACAGGGGGGTGCGATCGCCCCATTTCATGAATGAACCCAGTAATTGGGCATCATGGATGGTGCGGGCCTCTGGGAGTTCGTAGAGCTGTTGCAGCATCACGGTCAGATCTCGGGCATAGGAGGTATCGATATAGGCGACCAGAGGAACCCGATGACGATCAGCCGCTCGCAATAAGGCCAGAATGCAACGGGTATAGAACGCCCGCACGGGTTCTTCAAAGGGTTCGGCAAAAGTGGCGACCAGGGAGCCATCCAGGAAAACAAGACAGTCCTCGGCTCCAGCATGGGCCTCCATGTACTCGATTAGCCGCTGGGTTTCCAGCTCAAAGCGGCGCATATTCACCCGGCGATCAACAATGTCGCCCGCCCGCTCTACCCGCAGATCTGTCGGAGTCATCACGTCTACCCGAATATCCTTTTCGTACTCGCCCATGGGCAGGTGGCGGTTTTCGAACCAGCCAATTTGAACCAGGGCTACGGGAATGGACAGGTCTTTGGTGGGATAGATCTGGGATCCGTCTACTGCGAAGGTGGCGATGCCAGTCAGACGATCGCGCACCCAGGCCAGACTCTGCTCTCGACTGGTCCAGGTCAGGTTGGATGGCAGAACCCAGTGGGGACAATTCCCCAGGGCCTCCAGGGGGGTTGCCCCTGGGTTTTCCCCGACTCCGCCCTCCTGCAACAGGGCTAACTGGGTATGGGAGAGCTGGGCCGCATCCGTGAGGGCAGCTTTATAGGTTTGGAGCAGTTGGAGCGCGGTCTGGCCAAAATTTTGGAAATCTGCTTGCTTGGCGTCTAGTTGGGCCAGAATTTGGGATGGTTTCAACACCATAGATGGAGATCAAAAAAGATGGACTGAACAGATTTAGTACAATTGTATCGAAGCCTGGGTTGCTGGCAAGATCTATTTTTTAAGTTCAGGGGTGCTTGCTGGTAAGGGCCAGCCCAGACTGGTTGGCTGTTCGTACACCTTTTTCAGGGTATTCATGTCTCGGGCCGAAATGGGGGGGGGCTGGCGGACCTGGGAAAAATACATGACATCTGCGGCATTAGAACTGTGCCCCCAAATGCCCAGGGCATGCCCCAGTTCGTGACGGGCCGCAGCCCGGATATAAGGTTCAGTCTGGGTGGGGCGAATCCGAATCGCGGCCCGATGCCAGAGATAGGGTTGCCCAGAAGAGGGGTCTGGCCTGGTATAGAGCTCAAAGCGGGTTTCTGCCGATCGGACCCGTCCCGTCGGGCCATGCTTGGCCTCACGGGAAAAGCGAATGGGTAGGCCCCCACGCCCGAAGGAAATATCGGCGACTTCGGGCTGTTGGACCATCTGTAGTGGGATATAAGCCTGCCAATCTTGCACAGCCTGCAAAACGGCAGAGGTCCAGCGCTGGCTGGGGCGATCGGTTCCTGCGGGCTCCACATAAACCCGAACCGGAAAACGAGACCAGATGAAATATCCCACTTCCACTGGCGTCACCTGGTCGAAATAGCCTCCTGACTGGTCTTTGTCCTGCCAGGCAGCCAGGGATGCTGGTAGGGGATGGACCTGGGGTGGGGGAAGATTGGGGAGACGATCGGCGATGCTACTGGACTGGGATTTCCCACCTGAGGGGGACAATAGAATCAGTGCTACAGCCAGAAAGCTGGCCCAAAGCCAGTGGGTCAGATATTTTTTCTGCCGGACCATGCTCGACGGCCCTGCTATTGGGGAGAAGGCGGCGTGGAAGGCAGCACCGGTACGGCGACAGACTGACCCAGCCAATTGGCACTCAGAATAATGGTCAGACCAATGAAGAGGACGGCCAGAATCCAGGTGATGCGGTTGAGATTTGTTTCAGCACTCCGGGTACTGGTAAACAGTTGGGCCTGACCGCCGATGCCGCCAATGCCATCCCCTTTGGGGCTATGTAATAGCACCAGGATAATCAGCCCAAGGGCAGAGGTTGACCAAATGGCTTTCAGGATGGTGACAATAGTCATAGGGGCAGATCGGAATAAAGGAACAAAGATCTATTTTAGAGGCTAATCGAGCGATCGGTTACAGGGACGAACAAAGGTTCGTCCCTAGTGGTGGCTTAAAACGGTTACTGGGGGCGGTAGAGATGTTCCATGGGATGTCCTTACCCCGGATCAATTTTGATTACAGGGACAGTCGGACAGGAGTCCGATTAGATCGGACTTCTACCCTGGCGGGTTCAATTAACGAATGACCGGTCATCTCGGGTGGCTGAGGCAATTTTAGAATCTCCAGAATCGTCGGTGCGATATCAGCCAGGCGACCATCAGACCGCAGGGCCACTTCTCCCCCGTGCCCCGGAATTTTCATCCCTTCCCCTTCAACCAGAATGAACGGAACTGGATTAGTGGTATGGGCGGTCCAGGGATTGCCTTGCTCATCGCGCATGTATTCGGCATTGCCATGATCGGCGGTAATCAGGGTGGTGCCGCCCACTTGGCTGACACTGTCTAGAAGACGACCCAGGCAGCGATCGACCGTTTCGATCGCCTGCACCGTGGCATCCATCTGCCCCGTGTGCCCCACCATATCCGGATTGGCATAGTTGATCACAACCAGGGAATAGAGCCGCTTTTCGAGGGCCCGAGCTGCAACATCCGTGACCGCTTCGGCGGACATGGCAGGGGCACGATCGTAGGTCGCTACGGCTGGACTCATGACCAGTTCGCGATCTTCTCCCTCAAAGGGTTCCTCAATGCCCCCATTAAAGAAATAGGTGACGTGGGCATACTTCTCGGTTTCAGCGGTCCGAAACTGATGCAGCTTATTTTGAGCAATCACCTGGCCCAGAATATTGTTCAAATTCTGCGGTTCGAAAGCAATCTCGACCGGAAAATTGGGGTCGTATTGGGTGAAGGTGACAAAGGTCAGGGGTTGCACCTGCTGCCGCTCAAACCCGGTAAATTCGGGATCGACAAAAGCCTGGGTGAGCTGGCGGGCCCGATCGGGCCGGAAGTTAAAGAAAATCACCCCATCTCCCGGCTCCACTGCGCCGGGGGCGATCCGGGTGGGGAGGATGAATTCATCGGTGGTGTCGTTGGCATAGGAAGCAGCAACCACCTCCAGAGCCGATCGGCCATCCCCAGGGCCATCCTGGGTCATGGTTTCATAGGCCAGCTTGACCCGATCCCAGCGCCGATCCCGGTCCATGGCGTAGTATCGACCGCTCAGGGTGACGATGCGACCAAATCCAGATTGGTTGACATATTCCTGAATCATGCGAACGGTTTCTTTGCCATCGGTGGGCTGGGTATCTCGACCGTCCGTAATGAGGTGGATACAGGCATCCGGAACAGCTCGAACCTTGGCCAGTTCCAGGAGTCCAAACAGATGATTGACATGGGAATGGACCCCACCCTCCGAGCACAACCCAATCAGGTGAAGCTTGCCGCCTGTGGCCTTGACTTTCTCACAGGCCCTTACTAGAGCGGGATTGCTGAGGAGTGACCCATTCTCTACCGCATCTGAGATGCGGACCAATTCCTGGGGCACAATGCGACCAGCACCAATGTTCAGATGGCCGACTTCGGAGTTCCCCATTTGGCCATCTGGCAACCCGACATCTTTACCAGAGGTATGAATTAGGGTGTGAGGATAAGCTGCCCAAAGACTTTGCATGACAGGGGTGTTAGCTCGTGCGATCGCATTTCCTTCTGCTGTATCGCGATAACCCCAACCGTCCAGAATCACGAGTACTACTGGAGACACAGAGGTTAATGGCATACTAAGTCACCCTTACTACCTAGTGATTTCTTCGCAATCATACCATCGGGGCTATGGGATTTGGAGTTCACGAATTGACAGTTGTGATTGATCATCTATCTCCGATGGGTATCAATATCACATGGTTTAAACCTGACTTACAATCACGCATGCTCGTCATTTGTCACTGGTTACTTGCTCCTGGTCAACGGATCGACGGGCATTGAGTGATAGATAGAGGAACATCTCCAGTCAATGACCCGAAATTAAGAATGCAGTATAGCAAATGACCAATGACCAATCCTCTAGGTTTTTGCCTTTTCCTTTTTTGCCTTTTCTTTGGCTTTTTGTTTCTCCCGTTTAGCTGCAGCTTTGGTAGCTTTATCTGCTTCGATCGCAGCTAATTGAGCCTTTTCAGATTCCTCAGCTATCTTATCCAGATAATAAGAGTAGTTCCCTAAGTAGACGCGAAAGTCTCCATCTTTAATCTCAACAATTTTGTTGGCGACTTGAGAAATAAAATATCGATCGTGGGAAACAATAATGGCTGTCCCGTCATAATGCTGAAGTGCCTCTTCCAGCATCTCTTTGGCCGGAATATCCAGATGGTTGGTGGGTTCATCCAGGATCAGTAGGTTGGCAGGTTGCAGCAGCATCTTAGCCAGGGCCAGGCGGGCTTTTTCCCCACCACTGAGGGCTTCTACCTGTTTGAATACCATGTCACCCGTAAACAGAAAGCGACCCAGCAGGGTGCGAACTTCCTCGTTTTTCCAGTCGGGCACTTCGTCGTGGATGGTGTCCATGACGGTTTTCTGTAGATCCAGCGCTTCGGCCTGATTTTGCTCAAAATAACTGGGGATCACATTGTGGTCGCCAATTTTGACGCTCCCATCCGTGGGTGTCTCCATGCCTACAATCAAGCGCAGCAGGGTGGATTTGCCAGCTCCATTGGGACCGAGGAAAGCCACCCGATCGCCCCGTTCCAGGAGAAGATTGGCCCCCAGGAACAGGATCTTATCGCCATAGTTATGGACCAGATCTTTGATCTCGACGACTTCGCGACCACTCCGGGGGGCGGGAGGAAAGCGGAAGTGGAGCGTTTTCAAATCCCCTGTGGGAGCTTCAACACGCTCAATCTTCTCCAGTTGTTTTTCTCGGCTTTTAGCCTGGGTACTCCGGGTGGCACTGGCGCGAAAGCGATCAACAAAGGCTTGCTGTTTGTCGAGTTCCTTCTGTTGTCGTTCATAGGAACTTTGCTGAGCTTCCCGCAATTCTGCTTTCTGCTGCAAATAGGCGGAATAGTTCCCCAGATAGCTGGTGGAGACTCCCCGTTCAGTTTCCACAATCTGGTTGCAGAGTCGATCCAAAAACTCCCGGTCGTGGGAGACAATCACCATGGGGGTAATCAGACCTTTGAGGTAGGTTTCCAGCCATTCGATCGTCTCCAAATCTAGATGGTTGGTCGGTTCGTCCAGCAGCAGCAGATCTGGCTTTTGCAGGAGAATCTTCCCTAAACTCATCCGCATTTGCCAGCCCCCACTGAAGGCACTAACCAGGCGATCACCATCTTCCAGATCAAAGCCCAGATCGGGCAGGATCTTTTCAACCTGGGCATCTAGGGCGTACCCATCTAGGGCTTCAAACCGGCGTTGTAGCCGATCGAGGTCGTGGATCAGCCGATCCAGCGCGTCGGGATCGGCCAGTTCCATCTCTCGATGGACGCGGCCCATCTCTTCGTGGACCTGATTGGCTTCCCCAAAGGCGCGCCAGAATTCCTCCCGCACGGTCCGGCTGGGGTCTACTTCAAATTCCTGAGTCAGGTAAGCAATACGTAAACTGCTGGGGCGAATGATCTCTCCGGCAGTCGGCTCAATCTCCCCGGCAATAATTTTTAATTGGGTGGATTTGCCGGCCCCATTAACGCCCACAAGACCAATGCGATCGCCCGGTTTGACTTCCCAGTTAATGTCCTTCAGGACTTCACCAGTGGGATAAATTTTGCTGACATGTTCCAGTCGCAGCACAGAGAGTCTCCAGAATAGAGGGGACTAGAATACAAATATAAAGCTTAACAAAGTTTTAAGGATCTAAACGAGCCATCTTCTTATGACTCTAGCATCTGCAACCGATACAGGCTGGCGTAAACCCCTTCCTGGGCCAATAATTCATCATGGGTGCCCGATTCCACCAGACGACCTCGCTTGAGCACGAAAATCCGATCCACATTTCGAATGGTAGAGAGGCGATGGGCAATGATAATGGCCGTGCGGCCCTGCAGGAGTTGATCCAGAGCCGATTGGATCAGGGCTTCAGTGCGAACATCCAGACTGGCGGTTGCCTCATCTAAAACCAGGATTTCGGGATTGCGAATTGCCACCCGGGCAAAAGCCAGCAGTTGCTTCTGTCCTCCCGAAATATTCGTGCCACGCTCCCGCAGCATCGTGTTGTAGCCCTGGGGCAATTGCTCAATCAGGCCAGCAACGTTGGTCTTTGCTGCGGCAGCCTGCACCTCTTCCAGGGGATAGTTCTCTCCCAACGTAATATTACTCTTTACGTCTCCAGCAAACAGGAATCCGTCCTGAAGAATCACCCCCAGATGCTGGCGCAGATCCGCCTGGCGCATATCCCGAATATCAACCCCATCAATCAGGATGCGGCCTTGAGTGGTTTCATACAGACGGCAGAGTAGGCGGATGATCGAGCTTTTTCCAGCTCCAGTTGGCCCGACCAGGGCAATCTTTTCCCCTGGACGGATCGTAAAGTCCAGATCGGAGATCACATAGTCATCATGCTTGTAAGCAAACCAGACATGCTCGAAGCGAATTTCTCCTAAGCGTTTGGGGTCGATCGGGGCTGGATGTTCCAGAGTCGAACCTTCTGGATCTCGAATTTCGATCGGCTCATTCAGGACATCGCTGATGCGCTCCACGGCGGTGAAGCCAGACTGTAAGGCGGTAAATTTCTCCGCAAACTGGCGCAGGGGATCAAATAAGCGCTGGGCAAACAGGATAAAGGTGGATAGGACCCCAAAGGAAAGGGCGTCCCGTAAAACGAGCAGGCCGCCCAGCCAGAGAACCCCCGCGATCGCTACCAAGGCCACCCATTCCAGGGTGGCTGAGACGGCTGAATCGTGGAAGATGGTTTTATCCACTTCCCGGTTGTACCGCTGGTTGTTGGTGCGAAACAGTTCTGAATTAAAACCTTCCCGCCGAAACAGTTGCACCACGCCGATGCCAACGATATTCTCCTGCAGGGTTGAGTTCAGCAGGGAGAGTTCCTCCCGGGCTTTGTAGTTGGCGGTGCGGTACTGCTGTTGGAAATAAATGATCAGGCCCGTGACTGGAAACAGCATCAGCAGCAGCATGAAGGCCAGTTGCCACTGCAGGATGAACATGGTGACGGTGATCACCACCATGGAAAACAGGTCACTGACGATGCCGATCGCGCCGGTGGCAAAGACATCACCCAGGGCTTCCACGTCGCTGGTGAGGCGGGTAATCAACTTGCCGACGGGGGTGCGATCGAAGAATCGCATGGCCAGGGCGGTGACATGTTCAAACAGATCTTCCCGGATATCTGCTGTAATGTGCTGACCCATTTTCTGCACCAGATAGCCCTGGGTGGCCTGGAGGACGAGAAGACTCAAGATGGTGGTGGCGAGCAGCAGGGTGATCAGGTTCAATCCTGCTGCCAGGGATTTCCCCTGCAGGAAAAACAGGGTGGGTTCTCCCCGGATCAAAGAGATGGCCTGTCCGACCAGGATGGGTTGAATGGCTCCAGCGATGGATAAGGGGAGCAGCAGCCCCAGAGAGACGGCCAGTAATCGCCCATGACGACGACCGTAGGGGATCAACCTCAGGAATAGTCGCCAGTCGTTTTCGCGGATGCGGGGTTGATCTCGGGCTTCAAGCAGGGGAGACGCAGTCATCGATCGGCCTCATCAGGGGGTCTTCCTCATATTATGAAACGGCTACAAGGACTGCTCCACGACGTGCCTCAATTTATCAATCCAATCGGTGATGTCGTCGGTATTCAGCCGGTAGGCCAGGGGATGGGCAATCAGTCGGGCCGTGCTCTCATAGAGGACTTCGATCTCAATCAGACCATTCTCGCGCAGGGTTCTGCCAGTGGAGACCAGATCGACGATCGCTTCGGACATCCCCGTGATCGGGCCTAACTCGACAGAGCCATACAGGGGCACGATTTCCACTGGCAAATCCAGGGTCTCAAAGTATTCCTGGGCGCAGTGAACAAACTTGGAAGCGACCCGGCTGTGGGAGGGGAGGTCCAAGGCCGATCGATAGGGGCTGCTTTCTTTCACCGCCACGGATAACCGACACCGCCCATACTGCAAATCAATCAGATGGGCGACCCGAGGTCGCTTTTCCCGAATCACGTCATAGCCCGCAATCCCAAGCTGGGCCTGCCCATACTCAACGTAAACGGGGACATCATGGGTCCTCACGAGCAGGGCTTGCCCTCGGCCCGTGGGGTCTGTAATTTGTAATTGTCGATTGGAGGAATCGAGAAACGCACTGAAATCGAGGCCGATCGTTTTAAATAGATTAATACTGTCGGCCAGGAGTGCTCCCTTCGGAAGTGCAACAGTGATCATGGAAGGCTTGAACGTTGAAGTTTAAATAGAACAGCCGCTTTCAGATGAAAATTTTGCTGGTGGATGATGAGGTTGAACTGACTGAACCCCTCAGCCGGGCCCTGACTCGTCAGGGATATGGGGTGGATGTGGCTCATGATGGACGGATGGGCGGTCAAATGGCAGCGGCAGGTC
Source organism: Leptolyngbya sp. 'hensonii' (assembly GCF_001939115.1). Taxonomy (GTDB): domain Bacteria; phylum Cyanobacteriota; class Cyanobacteriia. The sequence goes on from NZ_MQTZ01000026.1 coordinate 9,488, forward strand.
ACTATGACCTCCTGATCTTAGACTGGATGCTGCCCCATCGGACAGGATTGGAGATTTGTCAGGATTTACGCTCACGCCAGGATACCACCCCCGTCCTATTTTTGACGGCGAAAGATACCCTGGACGATCGGGTAGAAGGACTGGACGCGGGCGCAGATGATTATCTGGTTAAACCCTTTGAATTGCGGGAATTGCTGGCACGGGTGCGGGCCTTGTTGCGTCGTCCGGTGCTGTCGGGCACGGGAATGCCATCAGAGCTTCCTCTTCGGTTACAACTGGGAGATCTGGTGCTAGACCTGGAAAATCAACTGGCCTATCGGCAGGGACAGGCGATCGAACTGTCGGAAAAGGAAAGTCGCCTTCTGGCTTATCTGATGCAAAATGCTGGGCAGTTGCTCAGTCATGCTCAACTTCAGGACTATCTCTGGGGGGAAGAGGCGGTCCAACCCAGTAGTAATGCGCTGGCTGCTCAGATCAAACTATTGCGACGCAAAATTGAGACGGATGGTAGTTCAACCTTGATCCATACGGTCTATGGCAAGGGGTATCGGTTCGGGGAAGAAGGACATCGATAAAATTGGAACCCGATGTGCCAAAATACAAATCAAAATTTATTAAGGGCGGAAATAATAATGAATTCCATAAAAGGAACTGTGGTTTTTTTGATTTTCGAGAAATATATCTTCGCTGCTTTTGAAACACTATCTTTAGAAGATTCTTCAGCCTTATAAGTTTTCAAGAATTTCAAGCCAGCATCAGAGGTAAATTCCGACTCCAGATTTTGGACAGAAACACTCAAGCTATCAGCTATAGACTTAAGACTTTTTATCTCAACCATCTGAGACTTCTCGGAAACTAGATATTGCAAAGAATATTCTCCTCTAGGACACATTACCCGATCGTTTAATGCCCAACAACCTACTTGCTCCAGAGAAATTTGGCCAAATCTTCCTGTTCCTCTTTGGAGTAAAATTCCAGTATCTGAAGAGTTAGCAATGATGATTAAATAATCCTTGCTTTGTGCAATAGACACAATGTAGAAACCAGGAGCACTTTTTGGAGATAATAAGTGGCCATGTGTTGGAAGATAAAGTGAGGCTTGTCCATCTACTCTTCTTAGAGATCCATAATCTGGCAGGTAATACAAGTCTCCTATTTTAACTGCTACTGCATTTGTCATCGTAGTTCTTTCCCAAATCCCAGAAGAGGGATAGAGATAAACATTTGCTTGACCCTCAAGCCATTTCCATCCACCATCAAAGTAGTGCGAATATACTTGATTTTGACTATTGATCTCTATAATCCTTCTTTGAAAAGTTGAGAGTATATAAAGATCTCCGGAGAACCGGTAGGAACAATATGGCATATCAAGATTTGCTGGCCCCGGACCATTTTCCCCTATTTCACTAATTAAATCTAAATCTTTACTCAAAACACTGACTTTGCCAGCCATCGTATCTGAAACAATCAATGTTTCAGAAAGAAAGTCGTAATTAATGCAAGTTGTGAACAGAATATCTCTTTGGCCAATAGATTTCTTCTCCTTGATTAATTTCCCAGTTTCAAGATCAATTTCAACAATACTAGTCCCTGATCCATACACAGAATTTCCTACAATTACAGTGCCGTGAGCTGAAGGTAAAGGGTAGCTCCATCGATATTTCCAATCATTATCTAATCTCTCAAAAAATGAGATACTCTTACCATCGAAATTTGCAATCGACATGTAACGTCCCATGGGGCTAACGAAAATACCTTCAGCCCCCTTAATTCCAAGTGTATGAACTAAGGATTCTTCCAAGATTAAACGAGGAAATTCAGAAGATGTTTTTTTATCAGACTGATTCGTTTCTGGAAATTGGATTTTGAGAACCAACAAATCATTTCCTGTATAATTGGCAACAAATAACCTTTGGTAAAACGGCGAAAAAAAGACGCCTGTCGGATGCCATGATTTAACATTGTTTGGTTTTTGGAGTTTAAAGTACGAGTTCTTGCTCTTATTCCAAAGATATAAGTTTTGATAGGTTGCTAAAATAAAATTGTCATCATTAATTCGCGTCATTGATTGTATAGCAAAGGGATAGTCAGTATCCGTCTCTGCTAATTCAGAGGAGCGAGTACCAGTGAAATTAACTTCCTTTAATTGCATAATCCATCGATTTGCACTGGCAACTACTGAAGGTTTTGAAATAGATGGTTGTAAGGCTAACTTTCCATTTAAAGAACTTATTTTCCAAAGAAGGCCAGAGCTAAGCAAAATTACTGACACAAATAAAAATGAAAGAAAATAGATAATACTAGTCTTCGATTTAAACCTAATTCGTTTTTTAGCTGGCATGATTAATCAAAATAAGACTATAGTAATTATAGAGTAGCATTTGAGTTGGTTAAGAGCTTGTTTCTAAATGATTGTTAAGCTTGCTCTTGTAATTTCGCTAAACGGCGCAGCATTAGCCTCATCATGACTCCATAAATCATCGCCTGGCTCATCTCCGGTAACACTTCGTAGTCCTTACTCAGCCGTCGGTAATTATTCCACCAAGCAAACGTTCGCTCCACAATCC
>NZ_MQTZ01000027.1 GCF_001939115.1 Leptolyngbya sp. 'hensonii'
CTGCCCCCTCCCCCTCTCCCAGCGGGAGAGGGGGCAGGGGGGTGAGGGCAATCAGGAGTTTATCGGTGTTATTTAATTCTCATTCCTAAGGATCACGAACTAAGTAAGATGAACAATTGGGGTGCAGGGGCGTTACCCCCAAACCCCCACTTTATTTAATTTTCGATCCTCAGCGGATCTAATATCTGGCCTCAATGGCAAAGCCGAACGCATCATCCGCTTGCACCCGATCGTTGAAAGGTGATCAGTGAGTGTTTGAGATTGTTTGCTGCGGAATATGGACGCTGTAATATAGTTCAGGAGGTGTGCTTGTCTTTGTTATCCCACTTCAGCATTCACCAGATTGCGCCTCATGAGATAGCGTTGATGGAAGCCATGTTGCAAACCTTTGGCGAAGCCTTTGACGAAGTGGAGATTTATGGTGGGAATCGTCCTGGGGCGGCTTATCTTGCTCGGCTGCTCGGCAGCGACTCCTTCATCGCGCTCGTTGCGTTGCAGGGCAATGAAGTTGTGGGTGGCATCGCAGCTTATGAGTTGATGAAATTTGAGCAAGAGCGCAGCGAGATCTACATCTATGATTTGGCTGTTGCCGCAACCCACCGTCGCCAGGGTGTTGCGACAGCATTGATTCAGGCGCTGAAGACGATCGCTAAAGCCCGAGGAGCCTATGTGATTTTCGTGCAGGCAGATATTGGTGATGAACCCGCCATCGCGTTGTATACAAAGCTGGGTGTTCGCGAAGATGTGCTTCATTTCGATATCCCAGTTGAGGACAGCAATGATGCTCATTACTCCTGATTGTTTCATCGTAGAGGAAAGCCCAGCTCATGGTGTGGGTGATCCGAACCGCACACTCTGGATCAGCGAAGCAGGAGGGCTGACCCAGTTTGGTGCTTTGATCGAAGTCCTGCAGCCTGGTTCTCGTTCATCGAACAAGCATTGGCATAGCGCTGAGGATGAGATGGTTTACATCCTCGAAGGGGAGGTGATGCTCATCGAAGGAGACACGGAAACTTTGCTACGTCCAGGAGATGTGGCGACTTTTCCTGCGGGAGTGCCAGTCGGCCACTTTCTCGAGAATCGTAGCACCAGGGCAACCCGATGCCTGGTGGTTGGTACGCGGGCACCAGTGGACACCATCACCTATCCTGACCACGATTGGGTTTGTCACCGCGACCGATCGTTGCCAGACGACATCTGGACCAACAGTGCGGGAGAGCCTATCCCGAGTCCGATATGAACTGATCGATGGAGCGGTGGCTGACCTAGACCAACAGATCTGCATGAGGAGGTTGTAGTCCCCAGCGACTTCCAACCTACGCTCATTTTGAATGCATGCACGCCCCATTCGAATGGTTGCGATGCTCAAAGCATTGTTGATCAAGCAGATTCAAACGCAGGGGCTGCACATTTGAATGTTCTCTATGCTTAAAGCATTGTCCATAGAGCTTATTCGAATGCATGAGCTGCAGATTTGAATGTTCTCTGTGCTTGAAGCATTGTTCATAGAGCACATTCGAATGTATGAGCTAACAGTTTGAATGCAGCGTCATCCGTTAAATTGCGATCGATAGTGGGAAAGAATGCGATCGTATCTCCATTTGCCTGCACCCGATGCAGTCGTGCCGTTGCAGTTAGCCATGCGATTGATGTTGAGGTCGATCGCACTTGTTTAAGCAGCATTGTCTGGGCATGGGAGAGGGGGCGATCGGGCCTTCCGGGCTGTTCCGTTGAGTCTTTGAGGGCCATGGTGCTCAGGCTCAGAAATAGCTTGAAATTATTTCCCCGACATAGAAACATGAAAAATATGCTGAGCTTTGCTGTGTATCCACCCCAATCAGGGCAGATACACAGCAGTTCTACTGTAGATCCACCCCAGATAGCTGGATCTACAGCAAAGCATTCGTTGATTCACCCAATACGGATGGATCTACAGAAATACTCTGTACAATAAATTTTTGGGCAGCTACATTCCACCCAGTAAGGTAGATTTAAACTTAACTACTCTGTCCGATCGGTCGAACGATGATTTCGTTAACATCTACATCTTCTGGCTGCTCAATGGCAAAGGCAATGGCACGAGCGATCGCATCTGCTGGAATCACTGCCTCACGAAATCCCTCCACCCATTCCGCTGCTTCAGCATCCGTAATCGTGCTGGCAAGTTCAGTTTCCGTCACTCCAGGCGAAATCACCGTAACCCGAATGTCTGTCGATTCTTGCCGCAGTCCCTCGGAAATCGCCCAAACTGCAAACTTAGTGGCGCAGTACACGGCTGCGGTTGGATAGACGTTGTGTCCGCCGATCGAGGATAGATTGACAAACTGCCCTGATCGTTGCTGCTTAAAGAGGGGTAGCGCAGCAGCAATGCCGTGAAGCACACCGCGAATGTTCACATCAATCATGCGGTTCCATTCATTGATCTTTAGTACCTCTAACCTGGAGAGCGGCATCAAGCCTGCGTTGTTCACTACAACATCAAGGCGACCAAATTTAGCTTGGGCAAACTCGACAAAGGCTTGCATGTCTTCGAGGTTGGTGACATCAAGAGTGCGGTATTCTGCTTCGCCACCTTTAGAGCGAATTTCGGTAGCGATCGCTGCCAGTCGATCGGTGCGCCGCGCCCCTAACAGAACCCGTAAACCCTGATGAGCCAGCAATTTAGCAGTTGCTTCACCAATACCGCTACTAGCTCCGGTGATCGCAATTACTTTGCTTTCTACATTCAACATGACGGTTCTCCTGACTTTTAGGATGGATTGAAATTAAATAGACTGACCACCAGAGACTTCGATTCTCTGTGCATTCACCCAGCGGTTGTCTTCGGATAACAATGCTGCGATCGCCCCGCCGATATCATCGGGAACACCCACACGACCCAGAGCCGTTTGCGAAGCGATGAAGTTGTTGATTTCTGGATTGTCACGGACTGAACCGCCCGCAAAATCTGTTTCGATCTCGCCTGGAGCCACAACATTGACGGCAATCTGTCGGTGTCCTAGTTCCTTTGCCATATATCGAGTCAGCACCTCGATCGCGCCTTTCATGCTGGCATAAGCTGAGTAGCCCGGTAGCGTAAAGCGAGCCAGACCCGACGAAAGATTCACAATCCGTCCATTTCTACGATCTCAGAGACAACGCTATTTGCTTCTGCCTCGTTGCTGTGATACGTCACGATCACAGCGACTCCTTTTTTAGCCAGTGCCAACGCAGTATTTTTGCCCAATCCTCGACTCGCTCCTGTGACCAATGCAATCTTCGTGTTGTTTGTCATGGTTAGTTCTCCTTGTTAAAGTGACGGAAGTTGTTCTGGCTCAGTGACATAGCGACCAGCACTAGTTCTTCGGCGAAACTCTTGTCCACAAGCTGTTGAACTCTTGCATATCCAGAAAGGCGATTGCTTCGATCGCTTTGCCGTCCTGCATTCTGAAATACCAGGTGTAGGTGTTCCGATAAGGTTTGCCGTCTTTGGCGGTCGCGGCTCCATCCCACAGAGCAATGACCATATCGCCATCTGCCCAGATGCCGCGTACTGTTGGCACGATCGGGGTCGATAATCGGGCACTGGTTGGGTTAATGACTTGATCAAGTAACGCTTGCTTGCGATAGGTGCCCGCAGTTGCGCCAGTGCCCGTAATCGTCCAGGTTGCTTCTGGTGCGAGCAGGTCGAAGAAATTGCCAGTTCCGTTGCGCCAACGGTCGAAATACTGCCGGACGATTTCCTTGTTGCGCTGTTCGATCCTCTCAGTATCTTGTACGCCTACTGGGTTGGACTGCATGACCTGAGACAATGGTTATTGCCAGTTCCGTTGCGCCAACGGTCGAAATACTGCCGGACGATTTCCTTGTTGCGCTGTTCGATCCTCTCAGTATCTTGTACGCCTACTGGGTTGGACTGCATGACCTGAGACAATGGTTGATGAGGCGTTTTCGCCATCCCCGGAACTGCTAGCAGCCCAATCAATCCCGTACCGATCAAAACCTGACTCAAACGATGCATTTTTTAACCTCCTGAAGGTTGCATAACAAAGTAGCTATTTCGCTCTCACGTCTGTTACATTTTTCGGTGTCGCTTTGATGGAAAAGGCATTTCTCATTGAGTCCTTGAGCGTGAACTTCTAAATCAGGTTTTGCGCTTTTACAGTTTCGGCAGCGAAAGCTTCGATCGTCGTTTGTCCTTTGCGAGTTTCAATGCCATTGCTCTCAAAAACGATATAACCAGAATTAAAACCGCGCAGCATCTCGCACCAAGCGTTAGCGGCTTCAGGCGAGGCACCGAAACCAACGATTGTCGCCTGCCACTCGCTTTCGGGAAGGGCGACAGCTTGCACGTCGCGCTTGAGCGCAGCAGCGAAAGCGGCAGCAACATCATTTGGCGAGTAATCTGCCGCGCCGTGCAGTTCAATGATCCGCTTGCCTGTCCAATCTTCGGTCAACGCTTCAACAGCGGTGCGCCCGATGTCTTTCGCCGCAACCATTGGAATCGGTCGTTCGAGCGGCTGAAGAAAACTCGGCAAAATGCCTTTTGCAGCAGCAACTGCAGCCACGCCGTTCCAGTTTTCCATGAAATATGCCGCCCGCAAGCAAGTGACGGGAATGGTTAAACCGCCGAAGATGTTTTCCAAAAAGTGAGTTGTCATGATGTTGCCTGTTCCACTGGCGTGCTGCGAGCCGACTGAAGACAGCAAGACAACTTTTTGCACGTTAGATCGCGCGATCGCTTCAACATAGGCTGCACCAATGTTTTTGGCTACGGTGAACATATCGGCAGCCTGATAAGCAGGCGGATTCATGGCATAAACGGCGATCGCGCCGTCTAACGCTTTGGTTATCGCATCTGCGTCAATGACATCAGCGAAAGCAACGTCCGCGCCTTTCGCCTGCCAAGCGTCCGCAGCTTTGTCCGGGTGCTTCGCAGTTGCGCTTTGCGCTAATCGCAGCACGACGCGCACGGGCAGTTTCTTTTCAAGCAACGTATCGGCAACCACAGAACCCGTTTGTCCGGTCGCGCCAAACACTACAAACATAAATTTCCTCCTGAAATGTCGAAACCAATTTTGCTAACCGAAGACACCTAACGGCACAGTTCAACGGCAGGTTCTACTTTTGATGAGCTGATTGACTGACAAAAGTCCTGAAAGGCTGCTGGCTTCGCTGCTGTCCCGCCCGTGATTAAAATCCGGGCTGACAGCACGAAACCCGTTGAAACGGGTTGCAAGCCTCTTGCAGTCCTCTTGAGAGGACTTCCTGCTATTAGCCCGTACTTTAGTACAGGGCGGGGCAGGTAATCGCGGCAAGATTTGTCAGTTAATCAGTTTGATGGGTCCAATGATCTAACGTTCAATGGCTAGTCTTCTCTGACGGCATGGATTTATCCTAGATTTGAAAAGCTTTGACGTGAATATACAAACCTGGCAGATGATTGCCTAATCCTCTCAAGTAAGGCATTGGTAACGGAGAATTTTCCCTATAATGAGCGCAGAAGCAGAGTTAAGTTAGAACAGCATGACGATTGATACACTCAGCCACAAGAGCGCGATCGATCAATGTGCAGAACTGGCGGCATTGGTCGATCGGCATACTGACAAGCAGGGAAACGGTGTCCATGCAACCGCGATTGCTCCCTTAGAATTCACGCGAGAATGTAATCCTGTCGCAGCCATGCCCAGTGTCAGCGAACCGCTTTTCGCAATTGTGATACAGGGACAAAAAGAATTGTGGTTGAACGAGGAAACCTTTCGATATAGTGTCGCTCAGTATCTGGTTTTGTCGGTGGATTTGCCAGTGAGTGCATGCGTGACCGAGGCGACTTCCACTCAACCTTATCTCGGCTTTAAGCTAAAGCTAGACCCAGCCCAATTTTGTGAGATCATTGCTCAAACACAGCCTTGCATGAGTCAAAAAGAACCCGTGAAAGGCTGGTTCGTTAGCAATGCTGAGCCATCGTTGATTGACTGCGCTCTGCGGCTTGCAAAACTTTTGGACACACCGCAAGATGTTTCATTTCTGGCACCGATGATCATTCGCGAAATTTATTACCGTTTGCTGATGGGTGAACAAAGCGAAGCAGTTCGCCAAATTGCCACTGCTGGCAGCACTATGCAACGCATTGCTGAGGTGATCAAACACATCAAAGCGGAGCTGACGAAGCCGTTACGGGTTGAGGATCTGGCTGAGCAGGTGAATATGTCCGTTTCTTCATTCCATCGCCACTTCAAAACAGTCACCTCCATGAGTCCGCTGCAATATCAAAAACAATTGCGACTGTTAACCGCACGTCAGATAATGCTTGCTGAAAATGCTGATGCAACTCAAGCTGCTTATCAAGTCGGGTATGAGAGTCCTTCACAGTTCAGCCGCGAATATGCCCGGATGTTTGGTGCACCGCCTATTCGGGATATTGAACGTTTACGGACAGCTTAAACATTGGGCGTTGCTGAATAGAAGTATGATTTTCGTGCTTGAGCCTTATGCAGCCCTCACCCTAGCCCTCTCCCAAAGGAGAGGGAACAAGAGTTTTAGCTCCCTTCTCCTGCGGGAGAAGGGTTGGGGATGAGGGTAATTCATATTTGCATTCAGCAAAGCCAAACATTGCTATCTCATGAGGCTCTGATGATTGTTTAGTCTAAATTCTGACTGAGCGCGATCGCTGCCCAACATAGGCCCTGAGCCGGACGGTGTCAACAAGGAATGTTGAATCAATTTTCCTGATTGAGTTTCTAGAGTTTTCACGCAATAGCAATCTAGCTTCATGTTGAGCTTCTTATTCTAATTGAAGCTTCAACATTAGCCTGGTTTGGTTTCATTGATTGTCCCTATTATTTTTAGGTTCTTTTTTACTGCTTAGATTGTTCAATCAATCTATTAAAAGTGCAATCAGTGTTGACT
>NZ_MQTZ01000028.1:0-75000 GCF_001939115.1 Leptolyngbya sp. 'hensonii'
CGATTAGAGAGAACCAATGGTATTATCCGGCAACAAACAGGACGGTGGCATCGACGGCAAAACAAGTTTGGCAAGGTGTGGGAGCAAACGAAGGTGACTACACGATTGGTTGTCAGTTATTTCAATTGGATTTGGCGGCATAGCCGATTCAAAACCACAGCATCTCAACGAGCAAACTTGGCAGCAGAGCCTTGGACTTGGCAAGACTTCGCAACTTATCCAACAATTATTTGATGCACAACCGATAAATCCGTATTTACCTACTTGAAAGAGCGCCGTTCTGCTGGAATTTGATCGTCTGAGCTTGAAATACTCAAACAGAAGTACAGCAAAAAATCCACCACCAACCTAGAGACATGGAGCCTACAAAACCTCTGCGACCTCCGCGCCTCTGCGGTAATTAAGGCAACAATATACTTGGCACACCAATCCCTTTCCCCTCATCCCCCACCCCCTTCTCCCACAATGGGGAGAAGGGGCATTAACGCTTAATTTCTCCCCTCTCCCGCTCTGGGAGAGGGGCCGGGGGTGAGGGCAGTGTTGGTGCATGAAGTATATTAATGCCGTAATTAAGACACCCCTGTGGTTATAAGACTCATCAACTCCTTGGAGTCATCATGGCAAAGTGCGATTACTGCGGATCATCCATTTGGTTCGGGGGAGTCACTGCTGGCAATTATCGATTCTGCAATGCTAATTGTCAGCGCAACGGGTACCAGTTGATAGCCTCCAACCTGGTTTCAGAAGAAAGCTTGATGCAGCAGGTCAGGCTGATCCATCAGGGCACCTGTCCACGTTGCAATGGACCAGGCCCGGTGGATGTCCACCTTTCCTACCGCGTCTGGTCCATATTGCTGATGACTTCCTGGAACAGTCGCCCCCATGTCTGTTGCCGCCCTTGTGGGCGTAAGGAGCAAATTCAGGACTTTGTATTTTCCCTCTTTCTAGGATGGTGGGGCTTCCCTTGGGGCCTGATTATGACTCCGGTGCAATTGATCCAAAACCTGAGTGCGATGGCCAGTGGGCCAGATGGCTCTCGCCCCTCCGATACCCTGCGCCGCCTGATTCAAATTCATATTGGGGCCAATAGTGTTGCCCAGCAGAATCATTCTGGCCTTGCCAGAGGAGATGACCTCCGACTTGATCTGGAACTGACCTTCCAGGAGGCTATCTTTGGCTGTGAGAAGGAAGTCCAGATCATGCATTTGGAGCGGGATGGGGCGGGAGGTACAGTCCAGGTTGCTAGAGCACTAAAAATTGAGGTCCCCGCCGGAGTGGATTCCGGAACCCGCCTGCGGGTAGCCGGGGAAGGAGACGCAGGGGCCAATAATGGAGAGTCGGGAGATTTGTACCTCTATCTCTTGGCCCCAACAGAAGCAGACGGATGGAAGCGAGAGGATATCAACATTTTGTCTGATCTCAAAATCACGAAAGCTCAGGGTCAGAATGGAGATCAGGTGACTGTGAACACCATTCATGGAGAGGCCATCCTGACAATTCCACCGGGAACCACCTCGGGCGATCAACTGACCCTTAAGGGAAAAGGAGTCCCCAAATTAGGCTACCCCAATCAAAAGGGCGATCACATTGTACGGATTTTACTCTAAAGGTATATAAATTGAATTATGGCTGTCCCAATATCAGGCAAGCACATCGGCTTATTACGGTTGGTAAGTAATCCGGCCTAATGATTTCCATAGAATATAGACCCCTCCCCAAGTTCAAAATAATGACCTGACTTGGGTTTTGGGTTTAGCTGACCACAGCCACCTGAACAAACCGTGATGGAAGCCTGATCTCCCAAAGTATATTTGATCTAAAGTTATGTCTTCTCTACCCCCTATTTACTTTTACCTGCCGGAATGGGACCAGTCAGAAGAGAACCTTCCCGATGTCAATACCTATGTTCAGACCCAGTTTAGTGGTGGTATCTATGCCTGGACTTTGCAAACCTTTTTGCACTTAAAGGCCCATGGTTTTCCCTGCCAATTGGTAGGTCAAATGCCAACTGCAGGTATTGTGCTGGCTCACCGAAACTCCATCCCGGCAGGCTTTAAGCCTTCTTCGCAAATCTTGCTGGTCTGTTTACTGGCGGATAAGGAACGGTATCCCTATGCTCAAGTTCATGTTGTCCTGAATTGCCGGGATCCCCTATTACAGCAGGGAATGTTTTGGGAGAGTTATTTCATTCCTCACTGGCGTCAACCGGGGTTAATCCCCCGTGATCCGGCGCGGGGCGATCGATTTGAGTCCATTGCCTATTTTGGGCATGAGCGAAATCTCGCTCCAGAACTCAAGTCCATTGCATGGCAAGAGCGCCTCAAAGCAATGGGTCTGGTCTTTAAAATTGTGGGAAGTCAGGATTGGCACGATTTTAGTCAGATAGACGCCGTACTGGCCATTCGGGGATTTAATCACAATCCCTATACAGATAAACCCGCTACCAAGCTCTATAACGCCTGGTGTGCTGGCGTTATAGCTGTTCTGGGGCCGGAATCTGCCTATCAGGCGGAACGGCAATCTCCCCTGGACTATTTGGAGGTCAGAACTCCAGAGGAGACTCTGGAGGTTTTGCAGCGGCTTCGAGACGATAGTCAGCTCCGACGCGCCATCGTGGCCCATGGTTGGGAGCGGGCCAAAATGGTGCAGCCAGAGCAGGTCGTTCAACGCTGGGAGGAGATGATTACGGAGAAGCTAGTGCCCGCCTACGATCGCTGGTGTAGCCTGACAGCCCTGGAACGGGGGCTGTTTTTTCTCCAGCGCTACCTGTCTTTGAAACAGCATCGCCTGCTCAACCGATGGAGAAAACTGGAGGGCGCATTAGCCCTGAGAAAACCAGCGGGAATGACAAAAACGTAGACAGTTGTAGATTCAGTCATTCTGCTGATTGAGTTGCAGGGGCTTGATCCTGCAGGATACGGAGAGCAACTCCGTCCACCGATCGTGGAGAAAGTCTCTTGCAGGAAGAACGTCTATTCTGGTTGGCCTGGTCCCAAATACCAGGAATTGGGTCCGTCATGCTGAATCGTCTGCGACATCGCTTTGGCACTTTGAAAACAGCCTGGGAAGCTGAGCCTGCAGTTCTGATGACTGTAGAAGGGGTGGGACCGCAGATGTTGGAAGCGATCGTCCAGACCCGGCCTACCATTCAACTGGAACAGTCGCTGCAACAACCCTTTCCCTGCTGGGTTCCTGATGATCCAGACTACCCCCCCCTGTTGCTGGAAATTCCCAGTTCCCCGGCAGTCCTTTACTATCGGGGCCAGGTTGCACCTGGGGAACATCGGGATGGCCCGCCTTGTGTGGCGATCGTGGGGACTCGTCATCCCTCTGAGTATGGGCGGCGCTGGACTCGTAGTCTGACCAGAGCATTGGTGAGGCAGGGGCTGACGATCGTTTCCGGGTTGGCTACTGGCATTGATACAGAAGCTCACCGCAGTTGCCTGGAAGCCGGTGGGCGGACTCTGGCTGTGCTGGGCAGTGGGGTGGATGTTATTTATCCGACCCAGAATCAACCTCTCTATCAACAAATCCTCAATCAGGGACTGGTGCTGAGTGAGTATCCTGCTGGAACAAAACCCGATCGCGGCCACTTTCCCCAGCGTAATCGCATTGTGGCCGGGCTCTGCCGGGCAGTAATTGTTGTGGAAGCGCCTGTAAAATCGGGCGCGCTGATTACGGCTCATCTGGCTAATGACTATGGGCGAGAGGTGTATGTTCTGCCGGGATCCCTGGATAATCCCCAGTCGATCGGTTGCCTGGGATTGATCAGTAAGGGCGCTCAGGTAATTCTGGGGGAAGATCACCTGCTAGAGATGCTGGGCACTATTCCTGCCCTGGATGGCATGACCTCAAGCCAGCCTCCGGCCCAACTGAGCCTGCCCATCTCTGGTCTGGCCCCAGAACTGCAGCAGGTGCTGCAGGCAGTGCGCCCAGAACCAACTCCCTTTGATATGCTGGTGCAACGATCGGGTTTACCCGCTGCAACGGTGTCCAGCACACTGCTCCAACTGGAATTATTGGGGCTGGTCAACCAGTTACCAGGGATGCGATATCAAGCTTCAGATCAGGCTTGATGACGACTTTTTCATATCAATGCTTTGGATGAAGACGATTTGGGTTGAGCGGTGGGGCATCCTATAAAACTATTATTGGAGCAGGAATATTTCGTAGGAATGCCATCACGATAGCCTGGAGATTACTGTACAGAATGATGGCGAGAATTTTTTCGGGGTCTGTTGATAAACGCTTTGTCTAGATATCAGGATTTGATGGTGTGCTAAAAGCCTGACGCTATCAGAGTTAACTTGATTGATAAATCGCCTCTCCGTGAAGTTACAGATTCGAAGAGTGATGAACTTTCTGATGTTCGGTTCTGTGGAAATCAATCATCAGTGATATCAAAGGTTTACAAATTTATCTTTTCGAAGCTGGTTTATCCTTCAAATTAGAATTTGCATTTAAAAGAATTAAATTATAAGGCATCAAATTAACGGGGTCAGTGTACTATAGTTTTTATGCTTGATAACAGAATCCAAGAGTTTAAAATATCTGTATGCCAGCCTATACATAGGATCCAGTTCATAGATAAGTCCTAATCTCTGAGTCTAAATATCTAAGTCTCTCGAATATTCGAGTGTTCTGATACCTAAGTGTTTCCCTATTTGCTCTTCTGTCTGAGTTAATAACCCTAAAGCAAGCCAAAGGCATAAACCAAGCGCGTGAACCCAAAGCAAATGACTAAGAAGAAAAAGATTGAGCCTCTAACTGGTGAAGAGTTGCTCAATAAGGTGAAGGAGTTGGAAAATCTGAGCGAAGAAGAGAAGGCTAAGGCATGCGGTTACTACACTGTTACAAAGAGTGGTGTAGAACGGGTCAACATGATGAAGTTCTTAAAGGCTCTTCTTGATGCGGATGGTCTGGAGCTCGATGGGAAGCAAAATGGTAACGGACGGGGTGGACGTAGTGCAAGCTATCGCATCAGTGTGCAGTCCAATGGCAATTTGCTGATCGGTTCGGCCTACACCAAGCAGATGAATCTGATTCCAGGGGATGAATTTGAAATTTCCCTTGGGCGTAAGCATATTCACCTGCGCCAGATTGATAAGGGAGAAGACTTGGATTTAGAGGATCTGGAAACAAACTAGAACCTGCAGTCTCAGGCTGTTTGCTTTAACTCAATTGCCTGGGCTTTATTGGGGATAGGTGGCAAAGGTAACTGATTTCTCAGCGCCTTTCTCGTCGTTGCTATCGTGCAGGCGAAAGCAATTTCTTCCTGCTCGAGCAATCCAAGAACTTGCTGGGGATGATCTCGATCAATGACCGGAAGTTGCCTCAATCCACGGGCTGCCATCCGCTTTAAGGCATCCGCCAGAGGCTCGTCTTTATAAGCGTAGAGTAATTCAGTAGTACAGATCTCTTTAATCGTTCGTCCAGAAACAAGATTAGAAGCTTGTCCAGCCTCTATTTTGTCTATTGCCCGATTAATATCCTGGAGGGTGATAATTCCAATCAGTTGGTCGGCTTCATCTTTAACCAGGGCACTGCGAGAATGGCTGTTGATCAAAATCCGGCCTGTATCCAGAATGGATAGGGAGGCAGGTAGGGTCAACAAAAAAGGGCGCATCGCCTCTTCCACCGAAAGCTGTTGAAGTGTTTCCAGGTCTTCACCTGTCTTTACATCTAGCCCCATTTGCTCCAGATTAAGGGAGCCAGATGAAGCAGGTTTTAACCGCTCGACCAACCAGACAGCCAGCCCTACTGCGGCCATGAGCGGTAAAACAATGCGGTAGTCTCGCGTTAATTCAAACATCAGAATAATTGCAGTCAGAGGAGCCCGGGCACTGGCGGCCAGCACCGCTGCCATGCCAACCATGGCATAGGCAGGGGGCGCAGCAATACTCAACCAGGTTGTTGATAAGATCGTCGCTGCAATTTTGCCATAAGCTGCCCCCAGGGATGCACCCAAAAACATGGCTGGGGCAAATATCCCCCCGATTAGGCCACTTCCCAGGCTGATGGCTGTCATTGCCAATTTGACCACCATGAGGGTGAGTAAAAGTTGTAACGGTACTTCTACGTCTCGCAAAATGGCTTCAATCGTTTCATACCCAACCCCCATGATTTGAGGCCAATGGAGGGCGGTAATGCCCACGATCGCTCCACCCAGCACCGGTTGGATGGTCTGAGGAAGATTGCCCAGCCAGGAAAACCTGGGAATCTTTCCCTGAAAACAACTCCGACAAAATTTGATGGCCTGGGTATAGGAAATAGAGACCACACTGGCAAAAAAACCAAGGCCAATGTAGAGAGGCAATTCCAGCAGGCTCCGAACTTCATAGGACGGCAGAGCAAAAGCGGGTTGTGCCCCCAACCCGATCTGGGCAATCAACGCTGCAACGACAGCAGCCAGCAGCACAACGCTGACGGCTGAGGTCGCAAAGGTAGTGCCGAGGACGACTTCCAGTGCAAAGAACACCCCTGCGATCGGCGCATTAAAACCAGCGGCTAATCCGGCGGCAGCCCCTGCTCCTAGGAGGAGGCGTTGACGTTCTCGGGAAACCTGTAAAACTTGCCCTAGGAGCATGCCAAAATTGGCTCCAATCTCAACACTGGGTCCCTCTGGCCCTAAGGAAGCGCCCGTTCCCAGGGAAACAGAAGCCGCTACCATTTTGGGAATGGGCTTTAAGGGCAGTGGAATAGAACGTAATCCCCCCTGG
Source organism: Leptolyngbya sp. 'hensonii' (assembly GCF_001939115.1). Classification (GTDB taxonomy): domain Bacteria; phylum Cyanobacteriota; class Cyanobacteriia. Next base: position 6,720 of record NZ_MQTZ01000028.1, read on the forward strand.
GAAGCTGCAATCATGGATGAAATCCCTGGCCCAAAGTCACGCCAGCGCCAGCGCATGAGACCTACAATCAGCCCCCCGATCGTGGGAACACAGGCAAGCGTCCAGGCTCCCATCGGGGCGATTACCCCCATCAAATTCTCCAGCATCAGGTTGTGAATCACCTGGATCAGGTAGTGGAAGGTCACCACTCCCATACCAGCGCCGACACCAATCAAAACAGCTAACAGCAATACGACCGTTTCTGGGTTCGGTTGCAAACGGTTGAGAATATGGCTAATCCGCTGTAATGGAGGAGGGGATACTGACGTCTCAGGCAACGACACATTAGGAGTAGGAGTCATCAGCGTGAGGATAAAAGCTCAAATAAAACTTAAAATTTATCTCCAATATTCATTGTGATTCATTAACGGCATGATTGGTAGTAGATACGTGATTAATCACGTATCTACTACCAATCGTATCTACTACCAATCATGCCGTTAGGAAAACTCCCCAGGTAGGATTCGAACCTACGACCAATCGGTTAACAGCCGACCGCTCTACCACTGAGCTACTGAGGATTGCTCTGCGTTTTTCATACTAGCGACAAGAGGAACTTTTTGGCAAGTACTTTTTTAAATTTCATCAGAATAGAGATGGCCGAAGCGGAGTTTGCCTAACTTCTGACGGGCAACTGGGTCAAGTGAGTGGGACAGGAAGCGGGAAGCAGGGCGACTGGTGGTTCGTTGCTGTTTCCGCACTCTTCTGGTAGCAGCCTCGACTTCATGGGCCAGCTTTTGAGCAGACATCCACTCAGCACCATACCCCACTACAGTAAGTTGCTGAGCCCGATCGGAGGTTGCGACAATCAAGCGTTGCTCAAACTTTCGAGAGTCATACCGGAAGGCTGCGCACATTTTCTCGATGTAAGTATCTGCAGTTTGTCCAAAATCTGTGTATTGAACTGAAACTTGATGAGTGACCACTTCGGTCGTTCCAGGGGTATCTTGATATTGAGAATCAAAAACAATTTGAGTGTCAAAACCCTGAAAAGCACTGTAGTTGGTCAAGGTTTCAATCAAATCTCGTCGGGCTGCCTCTAAGCTGGCACAGTCACGCATTCGCTTCAAGTCAGGCCAAGCACCGACTATGTTATAGCCGTCCACAAGGAGAATGGCTTGTGAGCGAGGGCGTTGCATGACGAGGAAGCTTGTTGAGTAGAGTAGAGATTTAAAAGGGGCATCATTTAATATGATGACATTTTTCGTTGCATTTCGTTAAAAATGATGCGTTGGCAACTCAAGAGGCTACATCTGTCTCATCATGCGCTGCTTCAGACGATCAGCGTCCCCCTGGTCAACAACCTTGCCCTCCTCCAGAAGAAAAGCACCATCGCAGTAATCCAGTTCATCCAGTCGATGGGTTACCCACAGTGCCGTAATGCCCCGACTCTTGACCAGATCCCGAACCCGAATTACCAGGTCAAGTTGGCTATCGGGATCTAGTAAGGCTGTTGGCTCATCCAGCAGCAAAACTTCGCAGTGGCGGGCAATGGCTCCCGCGATCGCAATTCGCTGCTTTTGTCCGCCACTCAAGGCATAAATTGGACGACGTAGCATCGGTAATAAATTGACAGATATAAGGGCTTCCTCAACGCGCTGCCGCACCTGCCCCGAAGATAGACGCTCCGCTACCAGGCCAAAAGCAACATCTGCCCCTACTGTTGGCATGACCAGTTGATGATCGGGATTCTGAAAAACGAACCCGATCGGCTCCGCAATCTGAATTTCCCCTGATCTAGGAGGCAGTAATTTTGCCAGCAGCCGAAGAAGGGTAGACTTACCACTACCATTAGTGCCCAAAAGCATCCAGAACTGACCTTTGGGAACCTTAAGAGAACAAGCGTTCAGCACAAAGTCATTATCTCCCCAGGCAAAGGATAAATCCTGAGTGACAATTCCAGGCTGAACGCCTTCCCCTGAAGTCATGGGATGAAAACCACTCATTCTGCCAGGGCAAAGAAACCAGGCGGTTTGCCGGAAGCAGTGGCAGTTGTTGCTTTTTCAGATAATTGCACTGCCGTAATCTCACTACTTAAAACACCAAACTTCTTACCTGCCTGATGCTCACAGGTCAACTCCAGAATTTGAGGGCTGGCCGCACTCAGAGCCTTTAAAACTTGCTGATAAATGGCCTCTGCATCCTGCGCTGATTTCCGCTGTACAGAGAGTGTAGCAGGGGAATTTTTGATCACAATATCGATGATGAACATAGGAGCCGTTTAAGTGGTGCAATAGATCTATAGCGTATCTCAAAATCTTCTAGCTATCGGCCAGAAGAGTTGCCAGGGAGGAGATGAAATTTTGAGGAGTTGTCCCTATAATTGGAGCATGGTAAAGAAAAGTAAACTCCGTTAACTTTTCATGCTGTTTGTGCCTGCAAAATATCATTAATACTGTTGTGGGCATGTTTTCGTACATAAATTTAAGAATCTGGAGATTGCGTCATGACCATAGCAATGGGACGCGCACAGGCAGAGCGGGGATGGTTCGACGTCCTCGACGACTGGCTGAAGCGTGATCGATTTGTGTTCATCGGCTGGTCTGGGTTGCTGCTGTTTCCCTGTGCCTACATGGCATTGGGGGGATGGCTGACCGGGACTACCTTCGTGACATCGTGGTACACCCACGGGTTGGCCTCGTCTTACCTGGAAGGCTGTAACTTTCTGACCGCTGCGGTTTCGACTCCTGCGGATAGCCTGGGCCACTCCCTGCTGCTGCTGTGGGGGCCTGAAGCCCAGGGAGACTTCACTCGCTGGTGCCAGTTGGGGGGTCTGTGGACCTTCGTGGCTCTGCACGGAGCGTTTGGTCTGATTGGCTTCATGCTGCGGCAGTTTGAAATTGCCCGTCTGGTGGGGGTTCGTCCCTACAACGCGATCGCGTTTTCGGCACCGATCGCGGTGTTCACGAGCGTATTTCTGATGTACCCRCTGGGACAATCCAGTTGGTTCTTTGCCCCGAGCTTTGGGGTGGCTGGGATTTTCCGGTTCATCCTGTTTGTGCAAGGGTTTCATAACTTCACCTTGAATCCGTTCCACATGATGGGTGTGGCTGGGGTGTTGGGTGGAGCGCTGCTGTGCGCCATTCATGGTGCGACGGTGGAGAACACCCTGTTCGAGGATGGAGACAAGCCGAACACGTTCCGGGCGTTCAATCCGACCCAGTCTGAGGAAACCTACTCAATGGTGACGGCGAACCGATTCTGGTCACAGATTTTCGGGATTGCCTTCTCCAACAAGCGGTGGTTGCACTTCTTCATGCTGTTTGTACCGGTAACGGGACTGTGGATGGCCAGTATTGGTATCGTAGGGATTGCGCTCAACCTGCGGGCCTATGACTTTGTGTCTCAGGAGATTCGGGCGGCGGAAGACCCTGAGTTTGAGACGTTCTACACCAAGAACATTCTGCTCAATGAGGGCATTCGCGCCTGGATGGCCCCTCAAGACCAGCCCCATGAAAAATTTGTCTTCCCTGAGGAGGTTCTGCCTCGCGGTAATGCTCTGTAATTACTGTCCAGGTTAGTCAATGTTTCAGAGCCCCTGCTGCGACAGCAGGGGCTTTTTTAAGACCCCTGTTAGCCTGAATCTATATGCTATGATTCAGTCAGAAATGAACCTTCATTTCCAACTCAAACTTCCTCCCCTGGTGAAAATCACTGGGGAATGCGGGTTTTTGATGGGGCGTTTCCTTGAAAGGTACCGTTCTCAGAGGAGACCCTCTTATTAAAGCAACCGTTTAGGGAATAAGGAGGTGATGCCCATGTCAGATAGTAGTAAATGTGTGGGTCATCAGGTTGAAATGAGCCGGCTGTGTGCTGGAGCTGTTCTGTAGCAGTTAATTCTATTCCAGGCATGGACTTCTCCAAACACTTCGTCATAGTCAGTTGCCTACTGTTAGTCAGTTGCCTACTGTAATTTGTCTGCGGTAGGGAATTGTCTGTGCGTAGTATGTATTTGGCACCATTGTTTTGAATTGATTGGCTGATACAGCTTCCTTCCAGCAGTCAGGTTTCAACCTGGAGACCCGACTAGACCGCTCTCACCCCAATAGCATGGTCCAATAAATACTGCTTTAATTAGCACTGTTTCTTGTGAGTTTATGCCTGTGGTGAGAGCGGATAGTTTTTTCAGGCTCAGGATTATTGTCTGGATTCCCTAACCTCTTCAAAGTTTGGAGCAGCTTATGTCTTCCCTACTGAATGATGCTGAAGTGCAGGCTCAGATTAGTCAGCTCAGTGAGAGTTGGAGCTTGGAAGATGGCAAGTTGCAATGTAAGCGCACATTTAAAGATTTCATTGAAGCTATGGCCTTTGTCAATCGTTTGATTGATCCCGCTGAAGCAGCAGGTCACCATCCTGATATTGCGATCTCCTATAACCGGGTTGCAATTACCCTCTGGACCCATGATGCGGGCGGTCTGACCAGCAAAGATTTTGACCTAGCTAAAGTAATTTCTGAACTGTAACGGGTGCTGAATCGTCAGGAATCTGCTACCATGGACAAAAGTGTAGTGTGGCATACACTTTCACCCAGAGCCTCAGAGTTAAGCTGAGGAAGTCCCTAAGTTAAATAAAGATTGTAATGTGGTCTTTTCAGGCCCATTGCACTCAAGTTCAGACGACATCACATTGTTCACGTTTACTTTATGGTTGTGAGCTTTGCTTGATTGTCTTAAAGATAGGTGTGAGGAGAACGAAAATTATGTCGAAACTCTTGTTCAAGTCTTTGGTCATTAGCCCCATTGCTGTGGGCGTTGCCCTTCTGTACTCTGGTTCCGCTCTGGCCCAAAGTGCCCCAACTTCTGCTCAAGGTAAGCCCTCAATCAGTGACATCAAGAAGTACGGCAGCGAAGGTAAGGGTCGTGCCACTGATTCCATGGATCAGGTTACATCCGTTTCTCAGCTCTCTGATGTTCAACCCACAGATTGGGCTTTTCAAGCTCTGCAATCTTTGGTTGAGCGCTACGGTTGTGTCGTCGGTTATCCAGATGGGACCTACCGAGGAAGTCGGGCTCTGACTCGCTATGAGTTTGCTGCTGGTCTGAACGCCTGTATGGATCGGGTTAACGAGCTGATTGCGGCTGGGACAGCCGACCTGGTCACCAAAGAAGATTTGGCTACTCTGCAGCGTCTGCAAGAAGAGTTTGCTGCTGAACTGGCTACACTCCGGGGTCGGGTAGATGCTCTGGAAGCTCGGACTGCCACCCTGGAAGCCCAGCAATTCTCAACCACCACCAAGCTGGTGGGTGAGGTTATCTTTGCCATCACTAGCCCTCTAAATAATCCTGGCATCCGGGATGTGGGTGGGGTTCCTACCGCACTACAGCCTAATGCTGTTTTGGCTCCTGTTGCTTCCAACAATCAAATCGTCTTCCAGGACAGGGTTCGTCTGGCTTTCAACACCAGCTTTACCGGTAAGGACTTGCTGGTTACCCGTTTGGATGCGGGTAACGCTCGTGCCTTTAATCTGCCTGGTGTCACCGCATCAGAGCCCACCCAAACGTTCCAGTTTGGTGCCTCTAATAACGTTGTAAACCTGGGTTGGTTGGCTTACTATCTGCCCCTGGGTGATAAAGGCCAACTGTATATCCCTGCTACCGCAGGTCTGCAGTATGACTACGCTCCCACCATCAGCCCCTACCTGGATGCTTTTGATGGCGGTACTGGTCCTCTGTCCATCTTTGCCCAGCGCAACACCATCTATGACATCGGCGGTGGCTCTGGTCTTGGTTTGAACTACAGCCTGACTAAGAACATCACCATCAGCTTGGGTTATCTGGCTGCCAATGGTACAACCTTTGCTGGTAACATTCCCACCCCAGGCAACGGTCTGTTTAATGGGAGCTATAGCGCTCTGGCCCAGTTGACTGTGAACCCCAGCGATGCCTTCTCTATCGGTTTGACCTATGTCAATGCCTACAGAACTCCTGGTAGCGCTATTTTCGATAACGGTGCTAATGCGCCTTCTGTGGGGACAGCCCTGTCCAACCTGGGTGCCACTGGTACTATACCGGGTGGTGCTGGTGCTGGGACTGCGGTTAACTCCTATGGTGTTTCTGCTTCCTACAAGTTCAGTCCAGCCTTTGCTATTAATGCGTGGGGGAACTACACCACCGCTCGCGTTATCGGTAGTCCCTTTGCTCCTGGTGCTGGTGGGGATGGGGAAATCTGGTCCTATGCTCTGGGCCTTGCATTCCCCGACCTGGGTAAGAAGGGCAACTTGGGTGGCCTTATCGTAGGGGTTCAGCCTTATCTGGCTGGCTTTAGAAACGGTGCTGGTCAGGTTGCTATCCGCACCGACAGCCCAATTCACATTGAAGGGTTCTACAAGTACCAGGTTAATGACAATATCTCCATTACACCGGGTGTGATCTGGCTGATTGCTCCTGGCCAGGACAGCCGCAATGATAATGCAGTGATTGGTACCCTGCGGACCACCTTTACCTTCTAATGGGTCTAAGGCCTTTTACTCTGGTTATCTTTTAGGTTAGCCAATAGAAAAGCCCCACCATGGTGGGGCTTTTCTATTGGGCCGCCAGAAATTCATGTATTCCTGTACACATGGATTTTTGGTTTCAGAGTGGTAGGTTGAATAGTGTCCTCGGAATAGTCCATAATCTGTGTGTACGGTGTGAGGTTACCCAAAATCATGAATCAAATTTTTTGGAAGTCACTGTTAGTCTCGCCAGCCATCCTGGGTGCTGCGCTGTTTGCTCCATTTGCTCAGGCTCAGGTTGCTCCTGAGACTCAAGTTGCTCCTGCTGGGAATTCATCAACCCTGAACCAGATTGAGATGTACAAGAACGGCTACACCACCGGTGCGCCAGTGATTGTCATCAACTCTGCGAATCAACTGACCTCTGTTAACCAGCTCTCTGATGTGCAGCCCACCGATTGGGCTTTCCAGGCTCTGCAATCCCTGGTGGAGCGCTATGGTTGCGTGGTTGGTTATCCCGATGGCACCTATCGGGGCAATCGGGCGATGACCCGCTACGAGTTCGCTGCTGGTCTGAACTCCTGTATGGACCGGGTGAACGAGCTGATCAAGAGCGCTACCGCTAACCTGGTGACCCAGGAAGATCTGGAACTGCTGAAGCGTCTGCAGGAAGAGTTTGCGGCTGAACTGGAAACCCTGCGGGGTCGGGTAGATGCCCTGGAAGCCCGGACTGCCAAGCTGGAAGCTCAGCAGTTCTCTACTACCACCAAGCTGCGCGGCGAAGTTATTTTTGCAGTTGCCGATGCTTTTGGAGATGCCAGTGAGGGCACGGTTGGAAGCGATACTGATCGCTACAACACCACCTTTGGTTATCGGGTACGTCTGAACTTTGACACCAGCTTTACTGGAACGGACCGGTTGAGAACCCGTCTGCAGGCCGGTAACATCATTGATGCCAATCAGACTGGTGTTGTAGGGAACTCTCCGGCTCCAGGTCGGGAAGGTCGCTTTGGTTTTGCAACCAATACTGGCGGTACCGTCGTGCTGGATGCTCTGGAGTATCGTTTCACCCCTGCCAAGAACCTCACGGTTTACATCTCAGCTAATGCCCGGGAATATAATGACCTGGTTGATGTTAACAGCCCCTTCGAGCCCAGCGAAAGTGGTGCCCTTTCCCGCTTTGGCCGCTTCAACCCCATCTACCGCACCGGTAACGACAAGGGTGTAGCCTTCCGCTACAAGTTCAGTGACTTCATCGGGATTGAGGGTGGCTACCTGGCTGGTGAAGCGAACGATCCTTCTCCCAACAACGGTGCTGTTGCTCCTAACGTGGGTTCCAATGGTCTGTTTGCAGGGGACTACGCCCTTCTGGGTCAGTTAGTGATCAATCCCCAGCCCCTCAAATTGGTTCTAACTTATGTGAACGGTTACAACGATAGCGGTCTCCAGCATGGTACTGGTAGCCGGGCTTCTAACCTGACGGGTGCTGTGTCCTACAACTCCTATGGTGCGTCCCTGTCCTTCCGCCTGTCTAAGGAGATCATGATTGGGGGCTGGGGTGGTTACACCGCAGGTCGCGGTTTAACCGCTGCGAACGGTGGCGACGCTGAGGTTTACAACTGGGCTGGATACATTGCCTTCTATGACCTGGGTGGCAAGGGCAACCTGGGTGGTATCATCGTTGGTCAGCAGCCGAAGCTGAGCTATAGCAGCACAGCAGCTCTGGCAGCAGGTAATGGTTTGCCTGCTGGGGCTACCAACGATCGGGACTATGGTATCCACATCGAAGCTCTGTATCGTTACCAGGTTAGCGATAACGTCGCGATTACCCCTGGTTTCATCTACCTGTCTGCTCCTAATCACACTGCTGGTACGGCTCAAGGTCCTATCTACATCGGTGTGCTGCGGACGACCTTCAGCTTCTAATCGGTTTTCTGGTTAGCTGTCTCACACTTATCACTTGTTGTATAAGCCCCGGTCACACGGGGCTTTTTCTTTGGCTCAGAGATAAGATTGGCAGGGCAGAGACGCGATAAATCGCGTCTTCACGGGGAGGGAGGATGGTCAGGGGCTGCCAGGATGGCGTCTTGCTGGGTAGCGGTGATGCGGCCACTCTGGTACAGGGTGGTGGTGATTTCGGAGAGGGTGAGGACGGCGTGTCCCTGATAGCCCTCCTCTGCCAGTCGGCCCATAACGCCCTGTTCGTGGTCGATCAGAACGACGATGTCCCGGACTTGGAGGCCGACGGATTGGAGTTTGGTGGCTCCTTCGATCGCACTGTTGCCGCTAATGAGAATGTCATCGACAACGACGACGGTTTCACCGGGCTGGAAGTTGCCTTCGACCAGGCGACGGGTGCCATGGGCTTTGACTTCTTTGCGGGGGTAGATCATGGGACAGTTGAGCTGCAGGGCCAGCCCCGTGGCTGTAGGGAGGGAGCCGTAGGGAATGCCTGCGAGGCGATCGAAGGTTAACCCCTGTAAAATTTCAGCGTAGGCACTCACAACCTTATGAAAAAGCTGGGGATTGGAAATAATCTTGCGTAAATCAATGTAGTAAGGCAGGGTCATCCCCGATGCCTGCACATAACTACCGAAGAGAATGCAACCGATGTCATAGAGTTGCAAAATTAAATCCTGATGGGGAGATTGACGGAGCAGGCAAACGTCAGGCAACCAGATGGCGCAAGTGGAATCTGGCTGATGGCTCAGGTCGCGGATCTGGTTAATCTCCTGGCGCAGGGCATGGATAGCCGAGGCTGGGCGATCGCGGCTCAAAATGTCCTGGGGAACTGGAATCAACAGCCCTTTACCATGGGTGTCCAGACCCGCCATAATGATGCGGTGGTAGTCTGGCGAGGCCCAAAGGCTCCGCAGTAAAATTAGCCGTTCTGGGGCCACAGCCCGAATCTGGGCCAGGAGTTCCGGGTGAATGGTGCCGACTTCCAGACCGACCTGTTCAACAGTTCCCCAATTCTGAGCTTCTCTGGCAATATGCAGGTAAAGCGGCTGTTCAGGAACAGGATATTCTTGCAGGGATAGGGCAGTCGGATTGGACGTACAACAAAGCACAAACGCGGCTTTGCCGGGATAAACCAGGAAAGGAGCTGCCTGATCCTGACCCGCATAGGGGCTGAGGGTGACGGCATCCACCCGCCAAGTTTCAAACAATGTTTGGGCCAGGATTGTGCCTGTGTTCAGATCCCCATGCTTGGCATCCAGGATTATGGGTATGGATGGGGGGATGATGGCCAGGACCTGTTGCAGCAACTCTAATCCCGGAGCCCCTAGAGCAGTGTAGAAGCCAAGGGTGGGTTTGTAAGCACATACCAGATCCGCTGTTTCCTGAATCACAAATTGGAGCCAGGTCCAGAGACGATCGATTAAGTCCCGACCCTGCAGATCGCGATCGGGTAACATTTCCAGACTAGGATCAAGGCTCACACACAACAGGCTGGCATGGGTTGTGATGGCACTGTTCAGTTTATCGGTAAAGCTCATAGGGTTGATTGTCTCAATTGAAGACGCTCAGGTCTAGCAATTGGGCTAATTCTTCAACCAGGAAAAGGCCCGCGATCGAGTTTCCATGGTCATCCAGGGCTGGACCGTAGCAGGCGATCGTGCCTTGGCCAGGAACTACAGCCAACAGGGCTCCACTAACGCCTGATTTGGCAGGGAGACCGATCCGGACAGCATACTGTCCGGAGGCTTCATAGAGACCACAGGTTAGCATTAGAGCATTGACCATGCGACGGTGGGTCCCCAGAGCAGAGACGCGATTAATCGCGTCTCTGCTCTGGGGGGTGGCCAGGAGGAGGCCCAGGAGGGCCAGGTCGGTGATGGTGCCAGAGAGACAACAGATGTGGTTGTAGATGTCCAGGGCGAGATCGCCATCGACCAGATAGCCCGACTGGGTTAGCATCGCTGTAATCTCTCGATTCCGTCGCCCGCCGGTCGAGCGAACAGAGGCCAGCATCTGTTGATCCAGCCCCAACTGGCATTGGGCCACCTGGTTGAGCCAGTGACGCAGGACTTCGCAGGCTTCTGGGGCATTGGCCCCTGGCAGGAGTGCCGACAGGGCGATCGCGCCACTGTTCAACATGGGGTTGCGGGGGCGGCCCCGATCGAGTTTCAGTTGCTCCAAGGAATTGAAGGGTTGATCGGAGGGTTCCACACCAACCTGTTTGAAAACCACGTCATGACCCAGATGTTCCAGCAGAAACAACAGGAGGAAGGGTTTGATCACGCTCATCAAGGAAAAAGTAGGGGGCTTGTCACCTGCTGAGATGCACAGCCCTCCCAGTTCCCAGACTCTTACCGCCACTGTTTTGGGGTTGATCTGACCCAGCAACGGAATATAATCCGGCTGACGGCCTTCCTGAATCAGGATTCTGGCTCGATCGGTCAGGGCTTCAAGTTGGGATTGGGTGAGAACAAGTAGAGACATGGGAGAATGTACTTTTGCCAGACTGCACTGGGTTAGACTGGGTCAGGCGATATAGCCTATTCCTACATCGTAGACATTGTTCTTTGTTGATATGGTTCAGGTGCTTCCAATTTCAACACAATGCAAGGCAATCCAACTGTGTTTGCAGACGATGATAGTTAGATTTTTTGCAATTGCATTGATATTGACATTCTTCTGTTTTGGATTCATGCTCAAACCCGTAGCAGCTCAGGTAACCTGGCAATCTCCACCCCCTCCCATTGATCAGATTCTGAATGCACCACCCCCACCCGTGGTGCTGTTTTCTCCCTATCACGAGTGGATGGTGCAGTTAGAACAGCCCGCCCTTCCGGCCCTCTCTGAACTGGCGGAACCGGAGATTGCCCTGGGTGGGTTTCAGATCAATCCCAAGACCAATGGACCCAATCGCCAGTTCACCTATCGAAATCTGGGGGTGAAATCCATCTCATCTGATCCGGTAACCCTCCTCCCTTTGCCTGAAGGTGCCCGAATCGACTTTTTGAAGTGGTCTCTGGATGGGCAACGGCTGGCCTTTACCTTGACCCAAGAACAGGGGTTGGAACTGTGGGTTGTGGATTTGCGCGATCGTGTCCCCCACCGCCTGACGGGGCCAATCCTCAATGCCACCTATGGGGACCCCTACGAGTGGTTGCCCGGAGAAGCAGGGCTTCTGTGTAAGGTGGTGCCGGGCGATCGGGGACCTGCGCCTGTCGAGAATCCTGTCCCGATCGGTCCTCTGGTGCAGGAGAACCTGGGTCGCAAGACCCCCACCCGAACCTATACCAATCTGCTAGAAAGTCCCCATGATGAGGCCCTGTTCGAGTACTACCTGACCTCCAGACTGGAGCGGATTGGTCTAGATGGTCAGCGCACACTCATGATGGAATCGGCCCTGATCGATGAGGCCATCCCATCACCGGATGGCAATTATATTTTGCTGACGACGTTCCATCGCCCTTTTTCCTACCAGGTACCTGCCTACCTATTTCCCAAACAGGTTCAGGTGCTGGACTTCACAGGACGGGCTCTCTATCAGGTTGCTGACCTCCCCCTGGCCGATGATCTGTCGATCAAGTTCGACTCGGTGCGCCCTGGTCGGCGGAAAGTCAACTGGCGGGCCGACCAGCCTGCAACTCTGTTCTGGGTAGAGGCTCTGGATGGGGGAGATGCCAGCCAGGAGGCTGCCCTGCGAGACCGTTTATATGAGCTGGCTGCCCCCTTTACAGCAGCACCGACCCAGCTCTGGCAATCAGAATATCGTTTCCGGCAGATCCTCTGGGGTCAATCAGATGTGGCTCTTGCCTGGGAGATCTGGTACGACAGCCGCCGGATCAGGATCTGGCAACTCAACCCAAATCAGCCTTCACGCTTGCCCCGGCTGTTGGTCGATCGCAGTTATGAAGACCAGTACAGTGATCCGGGGATGCCTATGACCACAACTGGGGTCTATGGTTGGGAGGTGCTGCGCTTGACTCCGGATGGGCTGGGCCTCTATCTGAATGGCCGGGGAGCCTCTCCTGCTGGGGTCTATCCTTTTCTGGATCAGATCAACTTGGAAACCGGGCAGAAGCAACGCCTCTGGCAGGCCAAAGACCCTTATTTTGAAGGAGTTGTGGAGATTCTGGACGATCGGGGCCAAACCCTGATTACCCGCCGCCAATCCCAACAGGAGCCCCCTAACTACTTTCTGAGACAACTCCAACGCGATCAGGTGATTCAACTGACGGATTATCGGGATCCAGCTCCCCAGTTTACAACGGTCCGCAAAGAGTTGATCCGGTATCAGCGCGCCGATGGGGTCCAACTATCTGGAACATTACACCTTCCCCCAGGCTATGAACCAAAGCGAGATGGGCCTCTCCCAACCATCTTCTGGGTTTATCCGACGGAGTTCAAAGATCGGGACAGCGCTGGTCAGGTGACTACGGCCAGCAATGCCTTCAGTCGTCCTCGCCGGACATCGGTGCTCTTCCTCCTGACCCAGGGCTATGCCGTGCTGGATAATCCCAGTCTCCCGATCGTGGGAGAAGGGAAAACTGAACCGAATGATACCTATATCGAACAACTGGTAGCCGGGGCCAAGGCTGCCGTGACTTATCTGGTCGATCGGGGCATTGCAGACCCCCAGCGATTGGGAATTGGTGGCCATTCCTATGGCGCGTTTACCACCGCCAATCTCTTAGCCCATAGTGATCTGTTTCGAGCTGGAGTAGCCATGAGTGGGGCTTACAACCGTACCCTCACGCCTTTCGGGTTTCAGGGGGAACAGCGGAGTTTCTGGGATGCTGCTGAAACTTATATTCAGATGTCTCCGTTTACCGTTGCAGCCAAAATTAAAGAGCCCTTGCTCTTGATCCATGGGGCCAATGACAGTAACCCTGGTACCTATCCCATCCAAACAGAGCGCTTTTACGAGGCCCTGAAAGGATTGGGGTCAACGGTTCGTTGGGTGGTTTTGCCGTTGGAGGATCATGGGTATCGATCGCGGGAAGCGATCGGTCATACTCTCTGGGAAATGATCCGGTGGTACGACCAGTATGTTAAATCCGATCCGGTGTCCCGATAGGGATGTCGGGGTCGAGCGGAATTTCGATACAAAATTCTGTGCCTTGCCCCGGTTCGGAGTGACAGGTGATCGTGCCTCCGTGACGCTCTACCACAATCTGGTGGCTGATAGATAGCCCCAGCCCCGTTCCTTTACCCACAGGTTTGGTCGTAAAGAAGGGCTGGAATAACTGTTGCCTGACATCCTCTGGCATTCCAGGTCCATTGTCCATAATGCGAATGATGGCCCGATCAGGGACCTGCTTGGTTCGAATCACAATCGTGGGGGCTTCCGGTTGTTCGATCACAGTTATGGAGGTTCTCTGGCTATGGACATTGACCAGCGCCTCTTCCAGGGCATCAATCGCGTTACTCAAAATATTCATGAATACTTGATTTAACTGACCGGCATAACAGGTAACGAACGGCAGTTGATCGTATTCCTTGATCAGTTGAATGGAAGGCCGCTTGTCAGTGGCCTTCAGACGATGCTGCAGGATGAGCAGGGTGCTATCGAGGCCAGCATGAAGATCCGCCAGTTTTTTCTGAGTCTCATCCACACGGGAAAAGTTACGGAGGGAAAGCATAATTTCCCGCACCCGATCGGCCCCCACTTTCATTGACGTGAGTAACTTGGGCAGGTCTTCCAACAGGTAATCCAGCTCAATGTCCTCAATTTCGGTCTGGATTTCCTCAACCGGGGTTGGGTAATGTTTTTGATACAGCCGAATCAGAGCAATCAGATCATCGGTATAACCAGTGGCATGGCTGAGATTGCCATAAATAAAGCTGACTGGATTATTGACCTCATGGGCCACTCCCGCAACCATCTGCCCCAAGCCAGAAATTTTCTCAGTTTGCACCAATTGGGCCTGGGTCTGTTGCAGCTTATGCAAAGACTCCTCCAGTTGATGGGCTTGCTCCCGCAATTGGGCCTCCGATCGCTGTAAGGTTTCTTCAGCGACCTTCCGTTCCGTAATGTCTTCGATCGTTCCCAAAATCCCAATTACCGTTCCGGTCAGATCGTGAATGGGAATCCGGTTATGCTCCGTCCAGAGCTGGCTCCCATCCTCCAGATCTTCCGTCTTGAGCAGACGCAGCTCGGCCCGATCGGATTCGATAATGTGGCGATCGTGTAATCGGGTGGCTTCCACGGCTTCCAGGGTCGCTCCAGGCAATTCGTTATCCGTTTTACCCACGATCGCCGCCGGATTACCCACACCCACGGCCTCAGCGAACAACTTGTTGCACCCCAGATAGACTGAATTCTGGTCTTTCCAAAAAATTTGCTGGGGAATATTATTCAGAATAATTTGTAGTAGCTCAACGCTCTCCCGCACCTTTTCGGCCCGTTTATACACCATAATTTCCTCAACGGTGCCTTCGTAGTAGAGGAGACGACCGTTATCATCGCTAACCACATGGGCATTTTCGGAAATCCAGATGGTGTTCCCATCCTGACGATAGACCTCTGATTGGAATCCCCGCACAATCCCCTGTTCTTCCATCAAACGGACAAACTCGGACCGGCGATTTGGATCAACATAGACCTGGGTGGAGATACTCTGCACACCCAGCAACAACTCAGCGGGCGATCGATAACCCAGAATCAGCGCCATCATTGGGTTAGCCATTAAGAAGCCCCCTGCAATGCTGGTCTGGTAGATGCCCTCAACCGCGTTATCGACAATGTTGCGATATTTTTCTTCACCCCGTTGCAGATCTTGCTTTTCCACAATATGGCGAGTAATGTCCCGACCCAGGGTGAAAACCTGAATTACCTCGCCGGTGGTAGAAAGGATAGGAGTATAGGTTGTTTCGTATAGATGAACGGAACCATGAATTGGAATTTCATGGATCACAACTTCCGAAGCAGCCGTTGCCAAGACTTTTTGGACAGTCACTTCTATTTGGGAAACCGCATAACGAAGTAGGGACGTGTCTTCGTAATGCTCCAGAAGCTCCCGATGGGTTTTGCCCAGAATGTCGTTAGCAGATAACCCTAACAGCCCTGCCCCGATCGGATTGATGTACGTATATTGAAGCGTTGGATTGTAGGCAGCGACTGGATCGGCTGAATGCTCAAAAAACAGTCGAAAGTGAGGGATAGGACTTGCTTCAACCTGCAAGGACGGATTGATCATACCTGAAGGGATTGCGGAGAAAGGGACAAAGCCTTAGCGCAATAGCAGAACCATCAGTTGGCAAATGTTTTGAATCGCAACTTTGCCGATAATGCGCCAATTCTACTGTAAGCAATTACCAATAAAAAACTGTATCTAAAAGTACAGTTTTGCCTTATTCGACAGGGCTAGCCCCATCAATAGTCTGGCTGGATGCAGCATCTTGCGGCTAGAGCCTGAAATCTACAGGTTCCAGGAATGCTGGTTGTCAAAATAATTGCAACAACAGGCAGAAGGTATTCTGCCTTGCTTCCATAGCCCATATCTATATTGACTGCCCAGTGCTATTTATCTGGAATTGACCGACTCACCTGGCTCAATATATTGACAATTATTCTCAATAGAACCTATAGTGTTTTTAGTGTTCTCCTCTCTGAGGATCGGTGGGTGGGATCGGTTTGCGATAGCAGGCTGGTCCCCTTTTTCTTTGGTTATTACTCATTGGGGCAGGGTTGCATAGAACGCCTGTAGGAGGGTTCATCCCCTCCCAAGAGGCCGGGGTGGGTTGGGATGGGGCATTAGGTCATGAGGAGTGAAAGATAGATTTTGACCCATACTCTCAAACTCCAGACAGAGCAAATGACAAATGACAGGTCAATGGACTATTACACTTAAAGATGTGTCTATATCTGATTTGTTTGCATGACTGGAAATACACAGCCCGTCTCTCATCCAGGCCCTTCCGAATTTGATGTGATTGTCATTGGTGCGGGGATTGGTGGCCTGGTTACTGCGACCCAATTGGCTGCTAAAGGAGCCCAGGTATTGGTGCTGGAGCGCTATCTCATTCCGGGAGGTAGCTCTGGCTACTTTGAACGGGCAGGCTACCGCTTTGATGTGGGGGCATCCATGATTTTTGGGTTTGGAGATCGGGGCACCACTAATCTTCTCACCCGTGCCCTGCAGGCTGTGAACGTCAGTCTGGAGACCATCCCCGATCCGGTGCAAATTCATTACCATCTACCAGATGGCTTGGACCTGAAGGTTCATCGCGATTACGAGCAGTTTATCCAGGAGTTGACGACCCTATTTCCCCACGAACGGAAGGGTATTCGTCAGTTCTATGACGAGTGCTGGAAAGTCTTCAACTGTCTGAATGCAATGGAATTGCTATCTCTGGAAGAACCCCGTTATCTCATGCGGGTGTTTTTCCAGCATCCCCTGGCTTGTCTGGGCTTGGTGAAGTACTTGCCCCAGAATGCAGGAGACATTGCCCGTCGCTACATTCAGGACCCCAACCTGCTCAAGTTTATTGATATGGAGTGCTATTGCTGGTCTGTTGTACCGGCAGATCGGACCCCCATGATTAATGCGGGGATGGTGTTCAGCGATCGTCACTACGGGGGCATCAACTACCCCCGGGGTGGAGTGGGCCAGATTGCCAAAAAACTGGTAGATGGCCTGGAAAAAGCTGGGGGGGTGATTCAATACAAAGCCCGGGTCACCCGGGTTGTTCTGGAACAGGGCCGGGCTGTAGGGGTGGAACTGGCTTCAGGGCAGATTTATCGGGCCAAACGGATTGTCTCTAATGCCACCCGCTGGGACACTTTTGGGCAGTTACTATCCCCCGAAAGCATGCCTGCTGGCGAGAAGAAGTGGCAGCAGCGATATCGCAAATCTCCCAGTTTTCTCAGCCTGCATCTGGGCGTCAAAGCAGAGGTCCTGCCCCCGACAACAGACTGTCATCATATTCTGCTGGAAGATTGGACTCGGATGGAAATGGCTGAAGGCACAGTCTTCGTTTCCATTCCCACCCTGCTAGATTCTCATCTGGCCCCCCCCGGCCATCATATTGTGCATACCTTTACCCCCAGTTGGATTGAGGATTGGCAGGGACTGTCTCCTACCGCCTACAAAGCCCGCAAAGAAGCAGCGGCAACCCGACTGCTCGATCGGCTGGAGAAAATTTTCCCGGGGTTGAGTCAGGCTTTGGATTATCAGGAAGTGGGAACGCCACGGACCCATCGTCGATTTTTGGGTCGGGAGGATGGCACCTACGGTCCCATTCCGGCCCGAAAGTTACTGGGATTGCTCGGCATGCCCTTCAACCGCACTGCCCTTCCCGGCCTCTATTGTGTGGGAGACAGCACCTTTCCGGGACAGGGGCTGAATGCTGTGGCTTTTTCGGGCTTTGCCTGTGCCCATCGGGTTGCAGTTGATTTAGGATTGTAATCCATAAAAAAGCCCCCAGGGAGTTGATTATCGACAGGCTGACATTCCGATATTTTCAGCATTAATATGGCGGCAGCATGCCCCTTCCCTTTGTATGAGACCTTCTCCGACCCTGTTTCTTCTGCTACTCCCGACGTTGCTTGCCATCGCGATCGTGAAGTCCATGCAGTATGGTGCCAGTGCTCCCAACCGATCGTTGGCTGTAAACTTACCTCTGCTCAGTGGTATTGAAGGAAAATTTCAGGCTGAAGTGCCGGAGACACTTTCCCACTCAGTTGATCACCCGACCCGATCTGCTCCGCAGCAAAAATCTCCCCTGGATTACCCCTCCTTTAACAGTGACCAGTTTGATCAACAGCTCCAGCGATACCGGCAATATCTGGCTGAGCAGGGGCGTCCTGATATTCTGATTGTTGGCAGCTCGCGAGCAGCAATGGGAGTCGATCCGCTCGCTCTGCAGCGGGGGCTATTCATTAGAGGATATCCCCAACTGAAGATCTTCAACTTTGGAATTAACGGGGCCACGGCTCAGGTTGTCGATCTGTTGCTCCGCGAGATCCTGACCCCGGATCAGTTACCCAATCTGATTTTGTGGGCGGATGGGGTACGGGCATTCAATGCCGGTCGCCCAGACTTTACCTATGGGAAAATGGTGACTTCGCCGGGGTACCGGCAATTGGCAGTGGCTCCCCCTAAACCCCTGCAGGCTGCACCATCCCCCCAGAACTGTCTGGAGACATCCTCCGGTTATGTGGCTAGCCAGGTTGCCCCCCGTCCCCTGACAGCCCTCTGGTTGTCGGTCCTGCTGAACCCACAATTTGTGACCAATCCGTCCTGTAGCCATTGGTCCCAGTCTCTGGAACTGCTCACCTATAACTCGATTCGAGCCTCCCAGGAAGACCTGAAAAGCCTGGAACGCCTGGGCTTTTATCCGGTATCTGAGCGGTTCAATCCCCACATCTATTATCGAAAGTATCCCAGGGTTGCTGGGATCTATGATGGAGATTACCAGGACTTCAATCTCTGGGGTGAGCAGATGGAAGCTACAGCACGAATTGTCCGTTTTGTGCGGCAGCAACAGATTCCACTGATTTATGTCAACTTACCCCTGACGCGGGATTACATGGATGGGGCACGATCGACCTACGAGCGGGAGTTTCGGCAATTTATCCAGGAACTGGCTCGAACGGAAGGGTTTATTTTCCGTGATCTCAACCGGCCTCCTCTGGTGCGCAATGAGTATTTCCTGGACCCCAGCCATCTCAACCGATTTGGGGCCTATGCTGTGGCTGCTGACCTGGCTCAGGATACAACCTTGCCCTGGCCCCGTTTGATGAAGCCCGAAACACCGATCGGGCAGCGTCCCTTGCCCTGGGCTCTTGCTCTTTCTCAGCTTCACAGGGGCTTCAAGTTGATAAAACTGTGATTAAGATCACGACTCCTGAATGATCTTGATCGCATGCTCCAATTGAGCTCGAAAGCATACTAGTAAGTGACTCAACTCTAGCCGAGTCATCAACAGGGAACACACGACTGGCCGACAGTAACCTTCTGGGAACTGTCGGTTTTTTTTTGACTAATTTTTTGACTAAGGATCGTGGATTAGGATGTCTTCAGCCCTCACCCTTGATTTAATTCTCATTCCTAAGGAACGAGAATTAAATCAAGGGTCAAACTCCTCATTGCCCTCACCCCCCTGCCCCCTCTCCCMAATTTKGGAGAGGGGGAGGGGTTGGGGGTTGGGGGTGAGGGCTGAAAATTTCGGAGTTATTAAATCCACGATCCTTAGAGATTTCTAGAGCTCTGGGTGCCCATCTTCCCCGAACCTGGAGAGTGAATGGGATGAAACGGGATATACAGGCCCTGTTTAAACAAATTTTCCAAAGCAGCGGAGCTGGAAAACTCAGTTTGAGTTTCTCTCAGCCCCCTGGAAGGCTGATCTGGCTAAGTTTTCGTTATGGAAAAAAGTTTATGAGAGTTAGGTTAAGGAGTTTGTCGGAAATTTAAGAAAATTTACATCACTTGGCCGGAAATTGCGTCATACTCTTGCCAATACGAAAGTTTTTATTAAGAACACGGATAGAAGTCTCCAGGGTACGCTACCTAGCACAATTCCTCATTTAAGAGGCGTTTATGAATCAAGCTGTTGAATCTGGGTATTTGTTGACTGAGATGAATTTGCCACATGAAGCTTCCATTACCTCCTTGGCGGAGTTATGGGCTAAGAAATATGTTCAAAACCTCCAGGTTGAAGGAACGGACTCAAGTGCCCCCCTGCTGGGTTTGGCTGAGGTTGCCTCCCAGGAGGGTCGGATAGCTACAGTTGAAAGACTGCGACAGTCGCTCCGTTTTGCCAGTGCCCAGGCCTGGTCCAAAACTGAAGGGCTGCTGGCGAAAGAGGTCCAGAGGCATCACATTAGCCCGGACCTGATTGATCCCTGGCAAATTGCGGAAGATTCTCGGTACCTGTTTGAGAAAGCCCTTGCGGTCTATAGTGAACAGAATCATGCCCGCCAAATTTCTTTGTTGAATACGCTGGTTGAGCAGTCTCCCTATGCGTCTCAGGCGAACCTGGGTAAGGCGATCACGGATCTGCCTACCCCAGGTCGGTTGTCTGTTGTGATCGGCTCCGAGGTGGGGCAAATCCGGCGTCAGTATACGGCCCAGGACCCGCGCGTCTTGGGGTTCGTCAGCATGCAATTTCACTATAGTGGACAGGCGTTGCTGGAATTACTTTCTCCCCTGGAGCAAGCCCTAGTCGGGTCTTACTTTAAGGTGATCGACGACAATCTGTACATGCCCTTGCAGCGATCGTATGAAGCAGCGGCAACCCAGGACTATGACAGTCCGGCCTTGGCGGCTGTGCGGCAATTGTTGCCGATTAGTACCGAGATTGCCAAAGCCTTAGTCCAACGAGTAGCTGAGATTTACTCCGGCTACAGTTGCCATAGCGGACAGTTGAATTCACCAATGATCAAAATCTCCAGCATTCGAGATGTGGAGATGTTCCAGGTTTATCTCTGTCTCTGTGTGTTGGAAGGGAGCATTACCTCGATTCAGGAGGAGCTATTCCCCCTCTGTGTGATGCTCTATCCCCCCTTGAAAGTTCGTTGGGAAATGATCCGGCACATGCTCCGCCTTCTGGGTCAGGAAATTGGCGATCGTTTGGGTGAACCCTATGTGACCCAATTCAGACCTTATCTCCGGTCTCTCTGGGAAATGTTTTCAGCGGAAGTTTTGCCTGATTAGCATCAAGCTTTGGTGATGAGTCAGTCATTGCAGTTCAGACCTCCGATTTCTCCAATCCGATTTCTCCAAGAAGCTGTGAGGTCTGAAATTTGGCTTTGCTGAATGCAAATATGAATTACCCTCATCCCCAACCCTTCTCCCGCAGGAGAAGGGAGCTAAAACTCTTGTTCCCTCTCCTTTGGGAGAGGGCTGCATAAGGCTCAAGCACGAAAATCATACTTCTATTCAGCAACGCCTGAAATTTAAGGCAAGAGATTGATGTCATGACAGAACGGCAATGCAGTCAATCTCAACCAGAGTATCTTTGGGCAATCGGGCTACCTGTACGCAGGCTCTGGTCGGGGCAGTGGTTGACTCAAAATAGTTGCTATAGACTGCATTCATCGCTCCAAAGTCATTCATGTCGGCTAGGAAAACAGTCGTTCTGACGACGCTCTCAAAAGTTGCTCCAGCCGCAACCAAAATGGCCTGCAAATTGGCCATCACCTGCTCCGTCTGGCGAGCCACATCCCCTGGGCCAACGATATCCCCGGTCGCCGGGTCAAGGGCGATTTGTCCGGCCACGAAAACCATAGGCCCGCTGGCCACGATCGCCTGATTGTAGGGGCCGACAGGGGCCGGTGCAGCGTCAGTCCGAATAATGCGATGGGTCATATCTTGTCGATTCCAAATAATTTGATTAAGGTCGGACAAACAAGGACAGGAGACTGGGGGCAGGGCCTAAACCCTTAGAGGACCCAGAACCTCAGAACAAACGCGGGCGCAAGGCATGGTGGCGGTATTGCCAGTAATCCTGCAGGATGCGATCGTGGTCAAAGCAGAGATTGGCTGG
Organism: Leptolyngbya sp. 'hensonii'; assembly: GCF_001939115.1. GTDB lineage: Bacteria > Cyanobacteriota > Cyanobacteriia. The sequence goes on from NZ_MQTZ01000028.1 coordinate 28,639, forward strand.
AACATGCCAGAACTCAAAGATACCCACGGACTTGGCATCATCTGCCGCTTCTGGTTCTCCTCGGGCTGTGGCCAGAAAGACCACGCTAATGGTGTGTTTGCGGGGATCTCGGTTCGGATCGGAATAGACGTGGAACTGTTCGACCAGATCAACCAGGAGGCTGGTTTCTTCCTGGGCTTCCCGGAGCGCCGCAGCCTCAACCGATTCCCCATAGTCTACAAAACCTCCAGGAATGGCCCAACCATGGGGTGGGTTGCGACGCTCAATGAGGAGAATGGGCCGATGGGGCCGATCCACCATCTCGATAATGATATCCACCGTAGGAGCGGGATTGCGGGGTTGCACAGGCGTCAGATGACTAATTAAATGAGGTTATGGATTCTACCTAAAGGCTATGAGTAAAACCTAACGATAAAACCTAACATAGGGTAAAGCCATTTTGAATAGTCTTACCATGCCTTTTCCTAGAGCGAGCGGTATTCTTCTTCATCCTACGTGTTTTCCAGGACGCTTTGGTGTTGGTGATCTGGGGCCAGCAGCCACCCATTTTATTGATTTTCTGGTCCAGAGCAGTCAGCGTCTATGGCAGGTTTTGCCCCTGGGGCCTACCGGCTATGGTAATTCCCCCTATATGGCTTACTCGGCGATGGCCGGTAATCCCTTGTTAATCAGCCCGGACTTGCTTCAGCAAGAGGGTTGGCTGGATGAGTCAGATCTGGAACATGTTCCAGATTTTCCAGCCGATCGGGTGGATTTTGATCGGGTGATTGAGTTTAAACTCCCCTTGTTTCGGAAAGCCTTCGAGAACTTCAAGCAAAGAGCTTCAGAAGAGCAGAGAGAGGAATTCAGGGCATTTTATGGAAGTCGGGCCGATTGGTTGGATGACTATGCCCTGTTTATGGCGTTGAAGCAGGCTTTTGATGGGGCACCCTGGCATCAGTGGGAGCCGGAAGTGGCGCAACGTAAACCGATGGTGCTCGATCGCTGGCGGCGGGAACTGGCCGATGAGATTGCCTTTCAGCAGTACTTGCAATATGAGTTTTTTCGCCAGTGGTCTGCTTTGAAAGCCTATGCCAACGAGCATCAAATCCAGATCATTGGGGATATTCCGATTTATGTGGCTCAGGATAGTGCCGATGTCTGGGCTTTCCCAGAAAATTTCTGTCTGGATGAGGAAACGGGGGAACCAGCTCTGATGGCTGGGGTGCCGCCGGATTACTTTAGCGAGACGGGGCAACTCTGGGGCAATCCCGTCTATAACTGGGACTATCTGCAGGAGCACAACTTTAGCTGGTGGGTGCGGCGCTTTCAGGTCCTATTGGATTATGTCGATATCATTCGTGTGGATCATTTTCGGGGCTTTGAGGCTTTCTATGCTATCCCCCAAGGGGAAGAAACAGCCGTCAAGGGGGAATGGATTGAGGCTCCTGGTGAGGCGTTGTTCGAGACGTTGGCGGCCCAGCTAGGCAGACTGCCGATCTTAGCTGAGGATTTGGGGATTATTACACCGGAAGTTGAAGCCCTGCGCGATCGGTTTGAATTTCCCGGTATGCGAGTGCTGCATTTCGCTTTTGGATCAGATCCCGGCAATCCGTTTCTGCCCTTCAATTACACCCGCAATGCGGTAGTCTACACGGGTACCCACGACAATGACACAACCGTAGGGTGGTTCCGACAACTACCCTCCTGGGAACGGGAGGCTGTGTTTACCTATTTGGGTTGTTTCAGCGCGGAAGGGATTCACTGGGATTTGATTCGGTTAGCCCTCAGTTCGATCGCAAACCAGGCCATTCTGCCTCTACAGGATCTGCTGGGTCTGGATACGGGAGCCCGGATGAACTTCCCAGGTAAGCCAGAAGGAAACTGGGACTGGCGGTACTGGGCAGACAATCTCAAAATGGATCATGAGGATGATGCAGGAAGTCTACTGTGCCAACATCTTAAAAGACTGACCCACATTTATGGCCGAGCTGGCCGCTAGAGGTTACTGCAGGGTAGCCAGGATTTGGGGGCGAGGGGAGCCAGAAAGTCGGTCTTGAATCATGACTTCTGGCTCCTGAAGTGGCTAAAACAGGGAATTGTAAATTGAACCTTGGGCTTGCCTTTCACCGTCTGGTTGATTGACATCTGGCTGGGTCAGCCTATCAGAGCTCTGGGGAAAAGTGACCTCCTCAACAGAGCCGGGAGAGCCCAGAGGTTTCGGCAGGGCATTGTTAAACGCAACCAGGACTCCCCCCGCATTGCCTGCGCGAATGGTGACTTGTTTGGTAGCGGCCCAGATTCGCTGGGTTCCTTCTGGTAGTACCCCTTCAAATTCAACTTTATTGTCCGTGGTCACCCGCACCCAGGATTGCCCCGTCAGCGTGACACTGACCCGTACTGGTTTACCCATCACAGTTGGATCAGCCGGTAAGGTAATTTGTGGATCAGGTTGAGCTTTGGGGGAGGCTGGAATACGAGATTCTGCTTCCAGTTGCCCCATGGGGAATACTGCCTTCAAGGGACTGGCAGATTGCTTGGAGTCAGGTGCCTGGGCTGTCCGTAAATCGGAAGGTAACGTGAATTCTTCTTGAATCTCAGTTGGGCTGATTGCCTGGGTTGAATCCCGATCGATCATAGAAGATAGGCCATTCACCGCTCCGATCACCAGGAAAATGTAGAGCAAATACAGGTGCATGGGTTGCAACTGAGCCGCCGGTAAACTGCGCCAGGAAGGCAGCGATCGCGGTGCAGCAGATTGCAGGACCGAACCAATGGGGAACTGATTGGCAAACAGGGTTCCATCCAGACCCAGAGTTTCGGCGTAGCGTTTGATAAACCCTTGAATATAGACGGGCTCAGGCAGATGATCCAGGCTGCCCTGCTCGATTGCCCGCAGGAGCCGCTGGGAAATTTTGGTCTGAATGGAAATTTGTTCCAGGGTGAGGGATTGTGCTTCACGCATCTGACGCAGATAAGCTCCCAGGTCGGCGAGTTTTGCAGCTCGGACCTGCTCCGGATGAAGAGCATGATTTTGCCTGCGTCTAGATCGGGAAAGCAGGTGTTTCATCACAGCTTTAACGCTTGGCATGATGTCCATTTGGCGGGATAGAAACTTGGGCTTTTAGACAGTGATAGTCATCTGAACTGAGCGATCGGACTTGCCCCACAGGCAATTGTCCCAGATGAATTGGGCCAATTGCAACGCGATGTAAAGACAATACGGGATGACCCAACAATTCTGCAACTCGCCGAATCTGGCGATTGCGGCCTTCCCGGAGGATTATTTCCAGAAGCGTCTGATGGGAGTTGTGTTGTAAAACTTTAATTTCAGCCGGACGGGTTTTCTTCGTATCCAAAAATAATCCCTGACGCCAGCGGTTCAGAGTGGTTTCAGGTGGATGCCCCTGAACTAAAACTTGGTATGTCTTCGGACAATGGTGGCGGGGGTGGGTGAGCATGAAGGTGAGATTCCCATCGTTCGTGAGCAGGAGCGCACCGGTTGAGTCGATATCCAGTCTTCCTACCGGATGAATTCCTTGATGCTGTTGCAGGTCTGGCGGTAGCAGGTCCAGGACTGTTGGGCGACCCTGAGGGTCTTCGCAGGTAGAAACAATTCCCAGGGGTTTATGGAGGAGGAGGTAGGTCAGGCATGGGCGCTGAGCGGGGTTAACCTGCATCCCATCAACCTCAATCCGATCGAGATTGGGATTGGCTCTTTGCCCGATCTGAGCAATCTCATCGTTCAAGCGCACTCGCCCTGCCAGAATGAGCTGCTCCGCTTCTCGTCGAGAAGCGAGACCCCACTGGGAAATGATCTTTTGTAGCCTTTCAGTCACAACAACCATGAAGACTGATGCTGAGGGGAAGTATTTCCCGAATGTATGTACAAATATTACAACATCCCACGCCTTGTTAGGGATGTTTCAGGGAATGTCCGTGCCAAAAGATAACAGTGAAAGGAGAAAAAGAAACGCCTGTACGGATAGGCTAAATGAGGGCCAGATTGATAAGATTCCCTCCTCATCAGGGTTTGGGTTGTTGACAGGGGAGTATTACTTGTAACCAGGCTCCTCCAGTTTCAGGATGATTACCCGCTGTCACCGATCCCCGATGGGCCTCGACAATTTGCCGCACGATCGCCAGCCCCAACCCACTGCCCCCACCGACCTGTAAATTCGGCAGGTACTCGTCGGTTTTGAGGGTTTTGTCTTCCTGGCGGGCAATGGGGGAGGTTCCTGACAGACTGCGAGAACGGGAGGGCTCGACCCGGTAGAAGCGTTCAAAGACATAGGGCAGGGCGCTTTCAGGAAACCCTGATCCCGCATCAATCACCTCCAGGCGAACCTTCGGTTCTGCTGAGTCGGTCTCCCGGATTGGGGTTGCCTGCACCCTGATCCATTGGCGCTCCGGGCTGTATTTGATGCTGTTATCTAGTAGGTTGAAGAGTACCCGATACAGTCTTGCTTCGTCTGCCTCGATCAGAAGTTGCTCTGGTCCCACATAATCCAGTTGAATATTTTTCCCTTTGGCCAGGGGTTCTAGGCTGGTCCAGGTGGCCTGAATTAATTTTGGCAGGTCAATGCGCTGGAAATTGAGACTGTAGGATGTTCCCATCTCAATCTGACTCAAATCCAGTAAGTCTTGAACCAGGGTGCTTAGGCGCAGGGTTTCATTCAGCAACCGATCGATCCACTGACGCAGGGGGGGCTCCAGTCGGGATTGTAGGGTTTCGGCGACCAGACGGATAGACGTGAGGGGGGTCTTCAGCTCATGGGCGACATCCGAGGTCCAGCGATCACGCTGCAGCAGCAAGGTGGCTGCTTCCTGGCGGTTTTCCAGAAATACTCCGATGTAACCATTTGCCATGGGAAAGCAGTACCCGCGCAGCGGTCGAGGTTGCTGTCGGGCCAGTTCTGCCGAATCGGCACTGACAGGGTGAAAGATCCATTCAGCCTGACAGGGCTTTTGGCGATCGCGGGCCTGTTCAATCAGGTGATCGAGTTCATAAGACCGGACGACTTCCAGGAGCAGGCGTAGACGGGATGGTTTGCTGTAGTCGATATTCAGCAACTGGCAGGCTTGGGCGTTGCAGGAAACCAACTGGTTTTCATCATCAACTTGTAAATAGCCGATTGGGGCGACTTGCAGTAACTGTTTCAGGCCAACCAGTTCCAGTTCTACGTCATAGAGATGTTGATGCTGCCAGTTGGCCGCCATAGCCAGACGCAGGAGCTCAGGCAGGGAAGCTGAAGAGATCTGAGTCTCTATTCTGGGTAATAAAATTTTGAAAGTGCGGTTAATGTAAGCTCGCTGCAGCATCAGCAAGCCCAGACCAATCCCCAGACCAATCAGAAAAGTCAGGATTTCCACGACGATCCAATGCAAGGGCTACGCCATCATTTATTGTAGTGACTCCAGTCACTCTTGCGCAGGATCCGATGAAGTCCCTGTGGTGAGGTTGCTTAGCAGAGGGGTTTTACCCAACGCCCTGGTTGGAGTCCCCAGCCTGCCAAGTCTGAGGCTGGCGAAACTGGTAAATATCTTCAATCACCTGGACCCAACCCGCCGCCAGAGAGACCAGAATCCGATCGCCCTTTTCCCGACTGGCTGTGGTGGGGTCTCCCAGAACGCCACTCCGGGTCAGATCCCGGGTGACCCAGGCAAACGGAAGTTGGCCTTCCATGCTCAGCAAACTATCTTGGGGCAAATTCTGCGGATATTCCGCCACGGCTGCCTCCATCCTGACCTCCTCCGGTAGAATGGCCAGCATCAGACTTGTTTCTGCATCCCCAGCATGGATGCCTAGCGCCAGTTCTTTGGGGGTCAGTAGCTCTCCTACTTGATGAGGGACTTGCCAGGTGAACAGGGGAAAGACCAGAAAGTCTTCATACTGCTGGTGCAAGTCGCGGGCTACGATTTCCATCACTTGGGGTTGCCCCCCATGGGAATTCATTAAAATGAGCTTGCGAAACCCTGACCGATAAAGGCTTTCGGCAATCTCGGTGATCAGTGCCAGTAGGGTCTGTACGGTCAAGGTCAGGGTGCCGGGGAAGTGCCAATGTTCGTTAGACTTGCCGTAGTAAAGCGGAGCCAGGGCATAGGCTGGAATCTCCGGGTTCAGGGATGCCAGCGCTTTCCCCAGAACGGCACTCCCGATCGCTGCATCCACGATCAGGGGCAGATGGGGGCCATGCTGCTCGATCGCCCCGATCGGCAAAATCAACACGATCTTTTCTTTCCCTGGCATCGCTGCGATATCGGTCCAGGAGAGGTAGGGAAAAAATCGGTTAGCTGGGATGAAGTTGTGCATAGTAAGGTAATGACCAATCACAAATGACCAATGACAGAACTTTACTTGATTCGACATGGCCTGGCTGTAGAGCGGGGTAGGGAGGTGCGGGATCAGGATCGGCCTCTCACGGAGGAGGGGCGGTATAAAACTGCTCAGATCGCTAAACGCCTGCGTCAACTGGATCTGGAGTTTGAGCTGATCGGGTCCAGTCCCTTGGTCCGGGCCGCTCAGACGGCAGAGATTTTGCTGCAGGAAGGGGTAGGGAAAAGGCTGGACCTGTGTGAACATCTGGCACCTGGAGGACGGTTGGAGGACGGATTGGCCTGGCTGAACCGATCGCGTCTGCCTAAGGCTGCCCGCGTGGCTCTGGTGGGTCATGAGCCAGATTTAAGTGCATGGGCAGAACGCCTGATCTGGGGGGAGGTCCGATCGGTCTTGAGGCTTAAGAAAGCTGGAATGATTGGGTTGATGTTGCCAGATCAAGGGTCTGAGATCGGCCAGACTGTGCTGTTCTGGTTGACCCCTCCCAAGTTCCTCCTTTAATCCGGGGATCATCCCCCAGACTGTTACCAGGAGACTGATAACGGATAATGGTCTCGCCTAGTATAATTTGAGTCTATTCGTCATCACTGGTTGGGGCCGCTATGACATCTGTTTGCGAATATCGTGCCGGTTTGGAAGGGGTTCCTGTTACGCAATCCAGCATCAGTTTTGTGGATGGTCAGAAGGGGATTTTGGAATATCGGGGGATTCCCATCGAGGAACTGGCCGCCAAGAGCACGTTTCTGGAATCTACCTACCTATTGATCTGGGGAAAATTACCCAATCGACAGGAACTGGAAGAATTTAAGCGTGATATCCAGAACCACCGCCGGATTAAATATCGCATTCGGGACATGATGAAGTGTTTTCCTGAAAGTGGCCATCCGATGGATGCACTGCAGGCTTCTGCGGCAGCCCTAGGGCTCTTTTACTCCCGACGCGATCTGGATAATCCAGTTTATATTCGGGATGCTGTGGTGCGTCTGGTGGCGAAGATCCCGACCATGGTGGCAGCCTTTCAACTCATGCGAAAGGGAAATGATCCGGTGCAGCCGCGAGATGACCTGGATTACTCGGCGAACTTCCTGTACATGCTGAATGAGCGGGAACCGGATCCGTTGGCGGCCCGAGTCTTTGATGTCAGCCTGAATCTGCATGCAGAGCATACGATCAATGCGTCTACTTTCTCGGCAATGGTTACAGCGTCAACCCTGACAGATCCCTACGCAATTATTGCGTCGGCGGTGGGCACTCTGGGGGGGCCGCTCCACGGAGGGGCAAATGAGGAGGTAATCGACATGCTGGAGCAGATTGGGTCGGTGGAAAATGTGCGGCCTTACCTGGAAGACCGACTGGAGCGCAAAGCCAAGATTATGGGGTTTGGGCACCGGGTCTATAAGGTCAAAGACCCCCGGGCCACGATCCTACAGAACTTGGCTGAGCAGTTGTTTGAGAAATTTGGCCGGGATAAGTACTACGACATTGCGATCGAAATGGAACGGGCGGTTGAGGAGAAATTGAGCCATAAGGGCATTTACCCCAACGTGGACTTTTACTCTGGTCTGGTTTATCGCAAACTGGGGATTCCAACGGATTTGTTTACCCCTGTGTTTGCGATCGCCCGGGTTGCCGGTTGGTTGGCCCACTGGAAGGAGCAGATTGAGCAGAATCGGATCTTCCGTCCAACCCAGATCTACACGGGTGAACATCAGGTCACCTATATCCCGATCGAGGAGCGGGAATAGCTGCGGCATGGGGAAACTCCTCTTGTCAAGCCTGGATCTGGAGCCTGTTAGCCCCTGGATCCCGCCTAACGATAAATCAAAGGGTGCAGATCGGTGATTTGCAGTTAACCTTGTGGGGTAAATTTACCGGCTTCGCTTGTCTTCAGGATTGGCATGGTCAAAAAAGCTCACAAAATGCCTCTCCAGTCTTCTCAGCGATCCACTCCGGCCAGCCCAGGGTTGTCCAGGTCCCAGACGGAAAATCGCAGGTTGCTTCTGTACCAGTCAGGGGCAAAATCGTCCCTCTGGACCCGTTGGATTGCCGGATGTGTTGCCTGGATTCTGGTGCTGGGGGCTGCAGGGATTACCGCTGGCGGGATCTGGCTGAGTGCTCAATTGTTGCTCCATCCAGACACCGCACTGTGGATTAATCAGTATTTGCCTGCCTGGACTCGCATCCCCGTCCAGAGCCGGGATCCCCTGCTTACCCTGCCCGAAATTCTGGCGGCTATTCGTCGGGTGGGCCTGGTTCCAGGGGAGATTATGCCCTTAACCGATCCCCGATCGGTCCGGAAGGGCCGTCCCAATCTCCTGATTGTGGTTCTGAATCCTCGGGGTCAGGTGGTGGAACTGCGAGTTTATCAGCCGGAAACCCAGGGCCCCTATGGTTCAATGAAGGAACAATATTTTTGGCCTGTGAGCCAGATTGCGGTTTCTGGCCCGGAAGAATCTTTTGTGATTGGACCGTTGGTGAATGCCCAATCTGCCAATCAGGGGTCCAGTCGGATTTTACCTCTGACAACCCTGCAACGATTTGAGGATGAAACGCTCCCGCCGGGGCTCTGGTTTAACCTGACTGGGATCTGGTCCCAGGCCGACCATACGGTGCCCTATGGGACGGTTGTACATTACAACCCCGATCGGGCCCATCTCAGTCTCATGCTTCAGTGGACCAGTCCGGGGGGACAATTGCCGCAATGGCGCAGTCTAACTGGAAATAAATTTCCCGATCTGCTGCTGGATCAAACGATCGGCCTGGAGCCCCAATACAGTCTCTATCAGGTTGTACCGCGCCGATTTCTGCCGAATCCCATCCATCTCCAGCCCGTGGCCCTGAATGAAGCTGCGTCCGGGAGTCGGGTCTATCAAAATGCCTTGATCCTGGCCCGAGGGGGTCTCTGGTCCCCAGCTTTGGAATGGATGCGGTCCTATAAGCGGCAGGTGGGGAACAACCCCAAGCTGTGGAAACCGGTGATGCGAGGGCAACTGGCTCTGATTGAAATTCATGCCACTTTTACTCAGACTCAAGCGGAAAAATCCTGGGCCGGGGTGAGTGATCAGGTACTGGCCAATTTAATCGATGGTCGCTGGGCCAGGGCCTTGACTGTTTATGAAAAAGCAGAAGACATTTCTGAGATCACCAGTCTGCTGCGATCGGACAGTGGCCGGATTCGGAAGCGGGTGACGGCTGCTTTGAGAGTCAGACCCACCCAGGTTGAGGTTCAGGCTTGGGGGGCTTTGCTGATCCAGGCCCGCCAAGGCAAGGCCAGGGCGATCGCCTGGTTGCAGCAACACCCGCGCCAACCTGCTGCCACGGACCGGATCTATCGCCTGCTCGATAAGCTAGAGGTTTCCATGTATCTTGCCCGAGCTGCTGATGACAGCCACATCAGTCAGATCATCGGCTCGGCTGTGCTGGTCCGTGGGGTTGATGCCCGAGCTTGGCTGAGACCTGCATCAGCTCCGCCCCTGACCTTGGACAAAGGACAGGTCTGGTACCAAATTGAGGTGGTTGCGTTCCAAGATGGAATTCGCTGGCGACGAACCCCCTTTACCACCATTAAGCTGATCCCTGCTGTCGCCAGTCAACAGCTCTGGACGCTGCTGGGGATTGATGCGGATCCCAACATTACGATTTCGGCCTGGGATGAAGCGGGAGAGCAACAGACGGTCTCCGCGATCGTGAAAGCGGCTCGGTTGAATGGCAATGCAATTCAGCTTTTGGCGGCGGGAGAACCCCCCCCAAAAGCAGGTAAACAGGGAAAACTCTCCAAACCTTTGGCGATGACTGTGACTGCGATCCAGGGGGTTGAACCGAGCAGTTCTACCCTGATGGAAGTCAATCAGCAGCAGCCTGAACTGGCTCGGAAGTTGCTGCAAAATCTGCTACAGGAACTGCGGAATACGGGGTACCTGCGGGGCCGGGCTCCCAGTCCGGAGGATATCCTGCAACAGGAAATCAGTACCAATTGGACGATCCAGCAAGTTGACTTAACGGGGAATCAGCAGCCGGAGTACATCGTTACCCTGGATGCCCCCCTGCTCACCAGTCTGTTGGGCCGGAAAAGTCGTCTTCGCTCTCGACCGGCCCTCATTTTCTCTGATATTGGTAATCTGCTCTATAGCGAACTGGGCCAGGAGGCCGGGTATTCCTTGACCACGATCGTGGATCTGGGAGATGGCGGAGCCAATGCCCTGATTATTGAAAGTCCCACTGGGTATAATCTGTGGCGCTGGTCTTTGAAGCGACACCGGTTTTTGTAGAGCGAACAGTCAGGGGATTAAGCTAGGTCTAATTCTATGATTACAGGGGTATGGTCACTGGGTTTTTCCAGGCGGCGGGGAGCGATGTCGATCGTGCAGGCGATCGCCCGCTCATACAGGGCCGGGGACAGGTAATGATGGTCAATCCGCCAGCCCCGGTTGCGCTGGAATCCCCCGGTGCGGTAGTCCCACCAGCTAAAGTGCCCTCCTGCTTGGGTAAACTTGCGGAAAGCATCGGCAAATCCCAGGTCTAGCACCGCTGATCGCAGGGCCTGTCGCTCTGCTTCGGAAGACATGATGTGAGTCTCCCGGCCCTGATCGGTGTAAATATCCCGATTTTCTAAAGCAATATTGAAATCCCCACACAGGCTGATTTGACCAGATTCCCCCAGCAATTTCTCCAGATAGGGACGGAGAACGCTCAACCAGGCCAGCTTGTATTGATATTTCTCACTTCCGACTTCCGACCCATTCGGGACATAGAGATTGACAATCCGGACGCCGTTCACCACACCTGTAATCACCCGCTTCTGCTCATCGAACTGCTGGGCCAGGGCTTGGGTTTCGACATCAGCACTGTCACCTAAAATGGCAGCAAAACCAGTGCTGATATCTGTTACGGGAAGCTGACTTAAAATGGCGACTCCGTTATAAGACTTCTGCCCTACAAAGTGAGGCTGATATCCCAACGCCTGAAATGGGGCCTGGGGAAAGTCGGCGTCGATGACTTTCGTTTCCTGCAAACAGAGAACCTCGATTGGATTTCCAGTCAGCCACTGGATCACCTGCTCTAGTCGGGTCCGAATTGAGTTGACATTCCAGGTCGCAATTTTCATGGGTTTTGATAGACAGAAAACATCGTGCGTCATAGGGGCAGATTATGATAGGCCCATCATAAAACTGTCAGGTTAACCCCATCATCCGAGTGGGGGGATGGGGACAGGGGATACCATATTGGGTATATTCATTAAGGAAATGTTTAGAAAGAATCGTCTCCATCTCTGCTATTAAGTCTGGGTCATTTGTGGCTACAGTCTGACTTTTAAAGCCCCTTATTCCCTCATTGCCATCCAGTCCCATGCTTGAAGTGGTTGTTTTTAGCTTGTTTGTCGGCAGCGTTGGGTTTCAAACTGTATTATTGGGTGGCTGGAAAATCCAGCAGCAACGCAGGCTGGAGCAAGAGTGCGTCGAAGAAGAGGAAGTATTGACCCGCTACGACTCTCAAGAATACAAGATTTCTACCGAAGCGACCCCAGAAATACCCAGTTCCAACTCTTATCCATTCATGCCCATGTCCCCAGCGACTCAATCCCCTGTTCAACAAAACGGTAGCGCTCCGACGGAAGAGGACAATGCTAAAGATCCCCGCCTGACTGGTTGGGAATTTAAGATTGTGCGGGCCAATCGGGATGTCTTCCGCAATCCTGCAGTCTTACAACGCCTCTGCAAGGAAGAAGCAGAGTCTGGTTGGATTCTCCTGGAGAAACTGGACGATCGGCGCATTCGCTTCCGGCGGCCTATGGCTCTGCGGGAGATTCTCAAACCCGAATTTCTGCACCACGATCCCTATCGCTCCTGCTACGGGTCTTCCACCAATCTGGGCACCTGGTTGTTTGCCATCGCCTTTCTGACGATTTCGATTTCCTCAGCCTACCTGGGCTATGCGTTGGTGAAGACAACCTTAGCCACCTCTCAGGCTGCTCCACCTTCCCCGGCTACGGTTTCCTTCCCCGAACTCCCCTCCCCGAAGGAGTCCCCATCCAAGTAAGGGACAGTGTATTCTGACCTATGGGAATTCAAAGTTCAAACTTCAAACTTCAAAATCGAGATTGTCCAGGAATGTTGAACTTTGAATCTTGAACTTTGAATTGTTGTGGGAGTTTTTGTGCTCGATCTGAAGCAAATCCGGGAAAATCCAGCGCAGGTACAGGCGGAGTTGAATCGGCGGGGGCAGGGGTATGATATCCAGCCCATTGTGCAGCTCGATCAGCAACAACGGGAGCTGGAGCGGGAGCGATCGCAACTCCAGGCCCGCAGTAATGAGATAGGCAAGCTGGTGGGCCAAAAAATTAAAACAGGCAGTGATCCTGTTGGTGAAGAGATCCAGGCTCTGCGGGAAGAGGGAAATCAGCTCAAGGCCAGCCTGGGAGAATTAGAGCCCAGGGAAAAAGATCTGAAAACCCAGATCGAGAGCTTACTCCTGGCCCTGCCGAATCTTCCCAGTGCGTCCACGCCTACCGGTCTGAGCGAAGACGAGAATGTGGAAGTGCGGCGCTGGGGAGAGGAATATATTCCCCAGGATAAACGCCTACCCCACTGGGAAATTGGCGAAAAATTGGGGATTTTGAACTTTGAACGATCGGCAAAAGTTGCCCAGAGCCGGTTTGTGACTCTGATCGGGGCTGGAGCTGCCCTAGAGCGGGCCTTAATCCAGTTCATGCTCGATCGCCACACGGGGGCCGGTTATGTGGAGGTCTTGCCTCCCGTGCTGATTAATACAGCGTCCCTCACGGCCACGGGCCAGCTCCCCAAATTTTCTGAGGAGAGTTTTAAGTGTGCCCAGGATGATTTGTGGCTGGCTCCCACGGCAGAGGTACCGGTAACCAATCTTTATCGGGATGAGGTGCTGGCAGGGGATGGCCTGCCCATTAACCACTGTGCCTATACTCCCTGCTTCCGGCGCGAAGCTGGGAGCTATGGTCGGGATACTCGGGGCCTGATTCGCCTGCACCAGTTTAATAAAGTAGAGCTGGTCAAATTTGTGCATCCCCAGACTTCGGAACAGGAGCACCAGAAGCTGGTCCAGGATGCGGAGGCAATTCTGCAGGCGCTGAAATTGCCCTATCGGGTGTTGGAACTCTGCAGTGGAGATTTGGGTTTCAGTGCTATGAAGTGCTACGACCTGGAAGTTTGGTTGCCCTCTGCCGATCGCTATCGGGAAATCTCCAGTTGTTCCAACTTTGGGGCGTTTCAGGCTCGGCGTGCGAATATCCGCTTCAAGGAAACGGGCCAGAAAGGAACCCAGTTTGTCCATACCCTGAATGGGTCTGGATTGGCGATCGGGCGGACCATGGCTGCTATTCTGGAGAACTACCAGCAACCGGATGGGACGATTCGCTTACCTGAGGTGTTGCAACCTTACCTGGGGCGGGAAACCCTCTGAACGGGAGATTTGAAACGTCTTGAAGAAGTTGCAGATCTAATACTTGAAGCCGTCGTAGACCTGCACAGCGGAAGTAGCTTAGTACGATTTACAGCGATTCAAAATAATTCATGAATAGCTGTAGAACAGGCTTTTCATCAACACTCGATCGGGCATTTGGGATGCGGGTGATCTCAGATTTCATCGATCGGGGAGAGGGACATGATTGGTATCTTTTAGAATAATTCTTCCTAATAATTCAGGTCATCTTCATCTGCTTTTATCTATGTTGAAAATGATTCTTATTAAGCCCCAACCTGTTTTTTGGACCTAGAATTTGAAGACATAGGTTGCTCATCATCGCTCTAAAACTCCTGGTAGTCATAACGGCAGGTCCATTCAAAATAGGAGAGAAAGTCATGTCTGGAACTCAGAATTTAGTACAAGCCTTCGATCAAGTTCATGAGAATCCAGTGGCCTTAGAACACAGTGTCACGGTTCCCGTTTGTGAAGGGTTGAATATTGCTTTAGCTAGCTTTCAAGCGCTCTATTTGCAGTATCAAAAACATCATTTTGTTGTCCAGGGTTCTGAGTTTTACTCTCTCCATGAGTTCTTCAACGACAGTTATGAAGCTGTCCAGGGGCATGTTCATGATTTGGGAGAGAGGCTGAACGGTTTGGGTGGGGTGCCGGTGGCCAGCTTCACCCGACTGGCAGAATTGTGCTGTTTCACGCCAGAAGGGGATGGGGTTTACACGAGTCGTCAAATGGTCGAGAATGACCTGCAGGCAGAGCAGGCTTTGATTAAGGTGATCCGTCGTCAAGCTGGTCAGGCTGAGAGCTTGGGCGATCGGGGAACCCGTTACCTCTATGAACAGATTCTGCTCAAAACGGAGGATCGCGCCTTTCATCTGTCCCATTTCCTGGCCCACGACAGTTTAACTCTGGCTTTTGTCCAATCTTCCCGTAATTAGGCGTTAACCCGCTCACAGATCCCGGATTAGGTCATTCCTCGCTATGGTTTGTGATTATCAGGGTGCCGCAGGGCACCCTTTTCTGCGTTTTGATTCAGCTCTGGTGCTGGTATTTCATGGAAGTCGAGACCCCCGCCCCCAGGCAGCCATGGAAAAATTGGCTCACCTGCTCCAGCAACGACTGGCAGTGCCAATCCCGATCGGAATCGCAGCCCTGGAACTGGCGACCCAGCCCTTACATTGGCAGCTCTATGAGTTTGCAGCCGTAGCTGCGGCTCAGGGATTTGATCGGTTGCAAATTGTTCCCCTGTTTTTGTTGCCTGGGGTTCATGTTATGGAAGATATCCCGACCGAGCTTGCCCTGACCCAGCAGATCCTGAAGCAGAAGATAACGCTGGAACTGCGTCCCTATCTGGGGAGTCACCCCCAGTTGGCCCCGTTGCTGGCGGCCCAGATCCCCGACTCTACCCAGAACCGAATTTTGCTGGCCCATGGAAGCTGTCGTCCTGGCGGCAACCAATCGGTTGCAACCCTGGCGGATCAACTCAATGCCCTGCCCGCTTATTGGTCTGTGCCACCGACCCTGAAAACCCGTCTAGAAGAATTGGTGCAGCAGGACCAACGGCAGGTTACGATCGTGCCCTATTTTCTTTTTCGGGGTGGCATCACTGACGCGATCGCCCAAATGGTAGAACAGTTGGCAGAAGAATTTCCATCCCTGACTTTACAGTTAGCAAATCCGATCGGCCCTACCCCCGAACTCCTCCAACGAGTGCTCGATCTGCTAGCTCCCAGACCCACCCTCAACGATACGCCCGTCTAAACCTTGCCTGATGACTGATACTCCCCCCTCCCCCCGTAAAGACGCGATTGAAGGCGTCTTTGATGACACCTCCGAGTCAGAGGTGATTGAGCGCGTCTCTACCCCTGTCCCCGATCGTGTCCTGGGTAAGGTCTACCTGGTTGGCGCTGGTCCCGGCGATCCAGGTCTGCTCACCCTAAAGGGCAAAGCCCTCCTGGAATGTGCCGATGTTGTCGTTTACGATGCCTTAGTCAGCCCCCCGATCGTGGCCATGATCAATCCTCAGGCTGAACGCATCGACGCTGGAAAGCGCCGAGGGCGTCACTCACGCATGCAGGCAGAAATCACCCAGATGTTGATTGAAAAAGCTCAGGTCCATGCGATCGTCGTCCGCCTGAAAGGGGGTGACCCATTTATCTTTGGCCGGGGTGGCGAAGAAATGGAAGACCTAGTTCGGGCCGGGGTGTCGGTGGAAGTGGTTCCGGGGATCACCTCTGGTATTGCTGCACCGGCCTATGCAGGGATTCCCCTGACCCATCGCAACTACAGCTCCTCTGTTACTTTTGTGACAGGTCACGAATCGATCGGCAAGTATCGTCCGGCAATCAACTGGCAGGCCCTGGCCCAGGGGTCAGAAACCATTGTGGTTTATATGGGGATTCACAATTTGCCCCATATTGTGGCAGAACTGGATGCCGCCGGGATGTCGCCGACCACGCCGATCGCCCTGATCCGCTGGGGCACCCGCCCGGAACAGGAGGAACTGATTGGGACCCTGGGGACGATCGTACTCCAGATGGCGGCGGCTGGCTTTGAAGCGCCTGCGATCGCGGTCATTGGTTCCGTGGTTCACCTCCGTGGTCTGCTGGGTCAGGCCGAGCGCCTGATCGAATAATTGTGGTTAATCCCTGAAGCAGACGGTCCAGCCCTTCCAGGGCTGTTGCTTGCTGCAGTGCGCCATAGGCAACCCGAATTGAGCAACTATCGGTTATCCCGAAGGTATTTCCAGGCAGAACTGCTACTCGGTGTGACTGAATCAGGCGTTTGGCCAGGGTGAAGTCATCCAGGTCAGTCTGTAGCGTTAGCAATAGGTAAAAGGCTCCCTGGCTGGGGGGAACTCGGCACCAATCGGAGAGCCCTGTCAGAGCGGTTAGAAAGGTGGTGCGGGTCTGGGCGATCGCGCTCAAATGCTGCTGACAGTAAGCTTTGCCTGCCTGTAAGGCTCCCATCGCTGCATACTGGGAGATCACCGGCGGGCAGATCACGATCGTGTCCTGGATTTTTTTGACTGCCGTCAGTAGGTGTGCGGGCATCACCATGTAACCAATGCGCCAACTGGCCAAGCCGTAGGCTTTCGACAGGCTAAATAGGGAAATGGTATGGGCTTGACTTCCGGCTAGAGAAGCCGGAGAAAAGTGGCTGGCCCCATCGTAGGTGAAATATTCGTAGGCTTCATCACTGATGTGATAGCAACCGTGCTCCCGGCAGAGGTCATTCACGGCAGTGAGACTGGCGGTGGAATACACGGCCCCGGTGGGATTGTTGGGAGAAATGGTGACGATCGCCCGAGTGCGAGGGGTGAGTGCAGCGCGGATAGCGGCTGGCTGGAGCTGGTAATGCTCATCCGTAGGAACTAAGACTGGCTTGCAATTGGCCATCCGGATAGCCATCTCATGATTGAAGTAATAGGGGGTTTGCAGGATGATTTCGTCCCCTGGATCGGCGATCGCGAGCAGGGCATTCATAAACCCCATGTTCCCGCCTGCCGTCACCAGGACAGAGGTTTTCTCTGTCAGAGCAATCTTATTTTCGGTTTCTAACTTGCGCTGAATCGCGGCTAGCAACGGTGGAATTCCCTGGACGGACTGGTACTGGTGATGGTTTGGATTGGCCAGGAATGGGGCAAGCTGAGCGGTTGCCTCTGGGGGAGGACCATAATAGACTACGCCCTGGCCCAGGGAAATTGTTCCCGGATGAGCCCGAATTAAATCTCCGATCACCGGGATGATGGGGGATTGGACGGTAGCTAAACGAGCAGACTGAGTTAGCATGAACCCGGATCAAAAAGACTGTTTTTTCCTATTATCCCTGGTAGTCTGAAAGCCCCCATCGGATTGTTCCAGTCTTTGTCCTGGGAAAAGCAATCGGGCGATGGAGGGGGAAACTAAAATATGAAAGATATGAAAAAGTGAATTTCGGGTACCTTGATACCATAGTGATGGACTATCACGGCAGGACTGGAGCCAATTGGTTGTCTGAAGGATTGCTGCAGCCTGTTTTGCAAGAAAATTAGGTTGATAGCAGCGATCGTGATAACAAAACGTAATACAATGAAGCGTCCCTTGTTCGCTATTTTTTAGATCCCTCATTCTCTCTGGGGCTTGACCCATGCCAGCACGGTTGCAAATTAAAGCTGAGGATTGCTCTCCTTTAGGGCAGTTAATTCTCAAACATCTGGAAGAACAGGGAATCAGTATGAACCGTCTGGCAGAGCTGTCTGGTATTCCCCAGCCTCGATTACGGGGAGCCTGTTTTAAGGGCACCTGCCCCACGCCAGAAACGTTGCGCAAACTGGCTCGGGTCATGGGTAAGCACCACCTGGAGCTCTATACCCTGGCCTATCAGGGCAGAATGGAAAATTTGCCCGAAGATCTGAATGAGAATTCTTTAGATCTGCTGATGCGAGAGTTGTTTGAAACAGCGCGGGAAATGGGATTGACACCACCGAAGACCCTTCCCTCTAAAGCAAAAATCCGCAAGGCTCTGATGGAATTGGGCTTTCAATCGAATAGTGAGGAATGTGCCTGAATTCAAACCCACCTTCGTTGAATATAAAAAATGAAGCCAGAGCGGTGAGGTAGGGATCCTCCTTCGGGCTTCATTTTGAGGCTGAATTTTTTGTATCTGATCCATGAGGCCAGCACTACTGCTCCATCCCCTATCTGTGAAATAGGGGATAAGCGAGGAACCTGCCTTACTTGCGACGATAAGGAACGGAAGTCATATAGTCGATATTGGAGGCTGCAATCCGCTGGGGCGGATTGACTTTCGGACCAATGCCCCGGGCCATATCGAGGAACAGTGCAGGATTCCCTGCTTTGGGCTGTTTGTCTTGAGGAACATAGGTGCGGACTGTGGTTTGCCAGATGACCTGTGGGAAACCCAGCTTGCCACGGTAGTAATCATCATAGCGAGGAGACTTGATGTTAAAAGGCAGTTCCCCCTCAGAACGACCGGGTAACACCCGACGACGCTGGTAGGGGACGGTGTCATAGCCAAAAGCTTCCAGATACTCTTCGCTGTTGAGCAGGTCATCAATAAAGCCTTTGGACCCTTTGGTTGCGACTACGATCGACCAGGCGATCTTTTCCCGCTGATTGTAGATGTCACGCCCGAGCACCCGCTGTACCGTTTGCTCGACATAGCGATAGTTGCTATTGAGGTCGTAGAAACTGCGCTTGTAGGTATTGGACAGCAACAAGCCGCGAATGAAATCTCTGACAGTGATTTGGCCGCTCCGCAGTTGGGACTCCAGGTACTTCTCCCGATCGGCTGCAAAGGCATGGAAGAAAATCTGACGATAAGCCGCTTCGATCAGATTATCCATATCTGTTGCGGAGAGCAGGTTATCTGTGGAATAAACTCTGGGCTGCTCATCACCAAAAACTTCAAAACCAGTAACCCGTTGGTTCTGGCTAGTGGGGGAATAGTCTAAAAGAGGAATTGCCACGCCTACAAAAACTCCCTTTTCTTACGAAATCTTACAAATTTAATCCCAATCATAAGGGACAAGGGACCCATTATTCGATGTAGTCTGATAAAAGTTACATAACTTAACTTGGCAGTTAAGCATGCCGAAATTCAGTCTAGGCAAACTTTTGGCACAATATTTGCACAATCAAAATGTACTTCGGCAGTCTATGGCTCTTGCACAATATTTGCACAATTCTGGTGAATGAGTTAAATAACTTCAAGATTGGATCCGGATGGGTAAGGATGGTCATTCTTGGCCTTGCAGGGGGCTCAAAATAGATCGCTTTGGGGCAGGTGATTTGGAGAGATCCCATCATCTCACAGACTTCAGAGCAATCGGGCTAAAGACAATGCAGGAAACAGCACCGGCGGTTGGAGTCTGTTTCCTGCATTGTTTTAAGTCAATGGGCTCAATCGATTAGGTTGGGAACGGCTATCCAACTGAACTGCTGGCAGTGGTCGCAAGGGTGAGTGAGAAAGCAATCAAAATAAATAGGACGATAAAGAGTCCGGCAGTAACCGGCCAGTTAGCCCGACGGATAAAGGTGTCGAAGTCAAAAGGCTCAAACTGTCCAAACAGGCCATCAGCTCTGCCTGAACCGAACAGCCAGCCAGTACGGGGCAACTGATCGCGGTAGTCTGTGCCGTAGCGGGCCATCCGCTCAAAGGGTAATTCCCCCTGAGACCGGTTGGCAAGGGTCCGCCGTTGCTGGTAGGGAACCGTATGGTCCCCAAAGCGGTTCATGTACTCTTCGCTATTTAGTAACGTGTCGATGAACCCTGGTAGACCCTGGGTGGCCAGCACAATCGACCAGGCCATTTTTTCCCGATCGCTATACACTTTCCGGCCCAGAATTCGAGGTACACAGAGTTCTACAAAACGGTAGTTGTTATTGACATCATAATTGAGCCGTCGAAAGGCATCGGATGTGGCTAAGCCTCGAATAAATGCCTTCACGGTGATTTGCCCCGATTTGAGCTGAGATTCCAGCAGGGTTTGGCGATGGTGGGACAGCATTTGTTGTTCGTGGAAGACCTGACGATAAGCGGATCCAATCAATGCATCCATCTCATCTGCTGAGAGCAGAACCTCAGTGTTGTGTACCCTGGGCTGGTCATCTCCTGGCACTTCAAAGCCAGCTACGCGCTGGTTTTGTGCAGAGGGAGAGTACTCTAGCAAAGGAATAGGCATATCAAAAAACCTCTATTTTAAGTTGCAGCAGTTTTCAACTGAAAACATAGGGGATAGAGCGGTCATGTCTCCTGTGGGGGGATTACCCCTTCCCCTAGACAGATGCCAAGAGTTTTCGGATCGTCTGAAGTCTACTGAACTGATCTGTTAATGCTCTTGCGGCATCTCACAGATTTTAGAATACGTTTGAGTAGGTACTTAAACCTATAAAGTGAGTAAGAAAGTATTAATTTGTAATAGTCGATCGCCAGTCTCTGCTCTCTCCCCGCCAGAAGGACAGCGGATTTTGAGTCCGACGACAATGGGGATAAGATTGCAAACGGCTTTCTATGCCTGCTTGCCAGGCAAGGGGTTCAATCTCTAGGCCGAGACACAGATGGGCCAGAGCTTCAGCAAACTGTTGGTGGTGACCGGGAGAACCTGCATGGGCGTGGGCGTACTCGTGAATGACCAGGGATAGCCAGTCTGCTGGAATGACTCGCCCCACATCGATCAGGATGGTGGTTGGTTTGGTTTTCAGGTTACAGAGGCCGTCAATCCCAAAAGCTGGAGAGAGAGGAGCCGCAAAAATTTGTACGGTCCGCTGCTCCCAGGGATGAAAACAGTCATAACAGGCCTGCAAGCAGAGTTGGAGGAATTCGTTGACAGCGTCAATGTGATCACCAATCCAGGTACAGATAGGCTCACGATCGCGGCTGTTGTAGACCATATCCACCATCTCGGGGTCAAGAGCCAGACTGCGGGCACCGTATAGATAATCGAGTCCGCGCGTAAACGGATCGGCACTCGTTGTAATCAGCAATTTACCAACCTAGGAAAGAAAAGTATTGTGTGGGATTTCCTGTTGCCCCGATTGCAGGGGAAGACGGAGGTGCTGTTTCAGCAGGAGTCAGGCTGGAGGGCAGACCTGAACTCTCTTCAATCCGAATTTCTGTGCAGAAGGTGGCGGTACTGAACCCCCCAAACCGCTTTACGGTGCTGGTTCGCAACCGGAGATTGGGACTGGCAAACCAGAAGCGCTCGATCGAGCTGGTGGTTTCGTATTCTGTGGTCAAAATCAGGCCGTCTTCATCGTCCATCTGATATTGCCCAATCACAGGCACAATCTCGGCGTAGCCCCGCTCGCGCAGCAGCTTTCCCTGGCGGGGGTGCTCAGCGTCCGGAACCAGGACAAAAATGGTGGAACCGTCGTGGCTATCTTCTTCCCTGTCCCAGCCCATGGAGCCCTGCCAGGAAACAAAAGCCCCGCCAATGGCCAAACTTGGATCAACGTCATGGAGCTGACAGATTTCCAGGATTTGAGGGTGATCAGCAGCCAGGGCCTCGATCTGAATTTCGGAAGCACCCGGTTCAGAGCGTTTGAAGGCCAAATGATGCGTGGTGCGGTGCGATCGCCACTTGCCTGTGCTGACTTGAAAAAACTCCATTACATCCATAGCTGACAACGCTGACTCCTCCCAAGACAATAGGGGCAAAAAATGCAGTTCTTTCCATCATAAAACCCCATTAGCCTGGAAAACAGGCTAATTTGATCTGGCTTTATTCGCAAACGTCTAAAACCGTCTACTTGTCAAGCTTGAGTTACTTTTATTAATATATAAAGCAAGACAAGGAATGAGATCAAATTGCATCAACCGGGGAGTGGACGCAATGGAACTGCCATTAGAGCTCAGCATGGAGCAAAAGTTTAATCTCAAGGTCTACGAAGAGCAGATCAAGGGATTGAGTCCAGAGCAATCCCAGGAATTTCTGTTGGAGGTTTTACGCCAGTTGATGATCAAAGAAAATGTGATCAGACATCTGATGAAACAGACCTACTAGGTGTTTGCACATCTTCTGCACAGTTGCCCTCCTCCAGTGCTCCACCGTCGCCTATCCCTTCAGGAATGTTCGTAGGCTGACCCCCAGTTGGGATGGTAAAAGTGAGGTCTGTTTCCAAGGTGCGATCGTCCAAGTATCGCCGACTTGAAAGCCAGGCAGAATCGCGCTCCCAAATTTCTGTATCCCCTGCATCCGCCCATCCCTTTCCCCTTCACCCCTGTCAGGTAGACCCTGGCAGGGGTGATTTTTGAAAATGTTAAGGATTATTGCTTTGTTTCTCATAACTGGGACTGGGGGCCAGTTCATCTTTTATGGTTTATACGTCGTCGTTAACAAACGACTTTTGTGATGTCCTGATTTACTAAAAACTAAGGAGAGCTCAATGCTTGACGCTTTTTCTAGAGCTGTAGTTGCAGCAGATGCTAGCACCTCTGTCGTAGGTGACATCAATGCTCTGAAAGCATTTGTTGCTAGCGGTAACCGCCGTCTGGACGCTGTGAATGCTATTGCTAGCAACGCTAGCTGTATGGTTTCCGATGCTGTTGCTGGCATGATCTGCGAAAACCAGGGCCTGATCCAGGCTGGTGGCAACTGCTATCCCAACCGCCGCATGGCTGCCTGCCTGCGTGATGCTGAAATCATCCTGCGCTATGTGACCTACGCTCTGCTGGCTGGCGATGCTTCCGTTCTGGACGATCGCTGCTTGAACGGTCTGAAAGAGACCTACGCTGCTCTGGGTGTACCCACCACCTCCACCGTTCGTGCCGTTCAGATCATGAAGGCTCAAGCTGCTGCTCACATCAAAGACACCCCTAGCGAAGCTCGTGCTGGTGCCAAACTGCGGAAGATGGGATCTCCTGTGGTTGAGGATCGCTGCGCTAGCCTGGTTGCTGAAGCTTCCAGCTACTTCGATCGCGTGATTGCTGCTCTGAGCTAGTTTCTATCCGCTTGCTCAGAAACACATAAACAACAATCAACACTCTAACTATTCGGAGATTTAAAAAATGAAATCAGTTGTTACCACCGTGATCGCTGCTGCTGATGCAGCAGGCCGTTTCCCCAGCACCTCTGACCTGGAGTCCGTGCAAGGTTCTATCCAGCGGGCTACTGCTCGTCTGGAAGCTGCTGAGAAGCTGGCAAGCAACCTCGACAACGTTGCTCGTGAAGCTTATGACGCTTGTATCCGTAAGTACCCCTACCTGAACAACGCTGGCGAAGCTAACTCCACCGACACCTTCAAGTCCAAGTGTGCTCGTGACATCAAGCACTACCTGCGCCTGATCCAGTACTGCCTGGTTGTTGGCGGTACCGGTCCTCTGGATGAGTGGGGTATTGCAGGTCAGCGTGAAGTGTATCGTGCTCTGGGCCTCCCCACCGCTCCCTATGTTGAAGCACTGTCCTTTGCTCGTAACCGGGGTTGTACTCCTCGCGACATGTCTGCTCAGGCTCTGACTGAGTACAACGCTCTGCTCGACTATGCAATCAACTCTCTGTCCTAGTTTTAGGTCAGGTTTGATCCTTGCATAACAGGGTAGATTGATTCCCTGCAAACCTGGAGGCTTTTGGCTCTTTGCTTTACCTGTAGAGGTTAAGTAATGACAAAAAACCTTCAGGTTTGTTTTTGGTTTTTTGGTGACAGATAGTAACCCACAGATGTTTCGAAGCAGGTTTTACAATTGACTGGCGGATGGGGTTATGCCATCTCCGTTCAACCTGTCCCTGCGCCAACCTGTTTTATGGATAAACGTTTTTCTAATCTTTTCAATCTGACTGAAGAACAGGCGATCGCCTTGTTAGATACCCCCCAGGACCAGATCGGCGAAGAGGATTCCCGCTACATCGCTGCATCTCACCTGGTTAATTTTCCTACGGAGCCATCGATCAATGCACTGATGCGGGCGGTGCAGCAAACGGACCCGGTATTGGATAACCGAATTGTGCGCCGGAAGTCTGTCGAGACCCTGGGACGGTTAAAAGCGGTGCAGGCCCTGCCGATCATCGTTGCCTGTTTGGGGGACGGGGACTGCTACACGGTGGAAAATGCGGTTTGGGCGATCGGAGAGATCGGAACGCAGGACCCCGTTATTCTGGAAGCAGTGGCTCAATTACTGGATAAGCCAGGGCAAACCTATCGAGTCATTATCCATACCCTGGCCAAGTTGAATTATCAACCAGCACTGGAACGGATTCGCCGCTTTGTGCAGGACAGTGACCCGCCCACGGCCAGTGCTGCCATTACTACCGTTTGCCGGTTTACCCGGGATGACGCCCAGATGGGGCAGGTGGTGGCTATGCTGCAACATAAGAATGTGCTGGCGCGCCGCTTATCCATCCAGGATCTGATTGACGCTCAATATTATCTGGCGATTCCTCAAATTGCCCGCTGCCCGGTGTCTCTGGTTTTCCGTCTGAGGGGAATTCGAATGCTGGCTGAATTGGGGATTCCTGACGGCGCGATCGCCTTTGCAGAGATTCAACCCCATCTGGAACAGACCCTGCGGGACCATCCCAATGATCTGACTCTGGTGCATGCCTATGACCAGACGCCAACCCTGCCCTTCCTGATCCGGGAGTTATACGAGACGGATTTTGGTCGCTGTTACCTGGCAACAAAAACGATTCTGGACCATTATCCCGATCAGGCTCCAGCGGCTCTCTTTGCGACCTACGACGAAGAAGCGAACAATGACTATGGGGCGCACTTCCATGTGATGAAGCTGTTCGGTTGGCTGCGCCATGCACCGGCCTATGATCTGCTGCTGGAAGCCCTGCATAATAAACAGCCCCAGTTTCAGAAATCGAGGGCGGCGGCGGCGATCGCCCTGGCTGAATTGGCCAACCCCAGTGCCATCCCGGAGCTACGGGCCTGCCTGGATAGTAAAATCTGGGATCTAAAATATGCTGCCCTGCTGGCTCTGGAAACTTTGGGGGATACCAGTGGCTACGAGTGGGCGATCAACGATGAAGATTGGTTGATTCGGGAAAAGGCCAAGTCACACTTAAAAATGAGTTGAATGATGTCTATAGAAGAACTGTTCCAACAACTGAAGCATCCCAATCCGAATTTGCGGGAACGGGCCATGTGGGAATTGGTGGATGCCCAGGATGAAACGACGATTCCCCGCTTGATGGGCCTGCTGGGAGAGGAGGACACCACCTATCGGCGGGCAGCAGTGAAGGCTCTGGGGGCGATCGGGGTGGATGCGGTGCCTCCCCTGGTGGAGTCCCTGCTGCAGAGTGACAATGTCACGATTCGGGGGAGCGCGGCCAAGGCACTGGCCCAGGTGGCTCTGAACTATCCAGACATTCCCTTTCCACCAGAGGGGGTCCAGGGTCTGAAAGCGGCCTTGAACGATGCCAATCCCGTGGTGCATATTGCGGCGGTGATGGCCCTGGGAGAGATTGGGACGCCTGTGGTGGATGTGCTCATTGAGGGGCTGCAAGCGACGGATAATCCGGCTCTGGCGGTGTCGATCGTGAATGCCCTGGGGTCGATCGGAGATAGTCGGGGGGTGGATGTGCTCACGGCCCTGATTCAGGATGAGGCGACTGATTCCTATGTGCGTGAGTCAGCCACCAGTGCCCTGTCCCGTCTGGAAATGACCGTGAAATTCAAACGCGGTGAACCTGCGTAACGTGGGTTCATGAATTGGTGTGAGATGATGGGATGATGTCTGTCCTGTCCTTTATTGTCCTGTCTTCCTGAACGACCCCGATCATGTCAGATTCCCAAACCATCAGCGCTGCCGTTGCCCGTCTCTACGATACCTATCCCTTTCCGCCAGAGCCCTTACTGGATGAACCCCCACCGGGGTATAACTGGCGCTGGAACTGGCTGACTGCCTATAGCTTCTGTACGGGTCAGAAGCCTGTCACCGATCGGGTCCGGATTCTGGATGCCGGGTGTGGCACGGGGGTGGGCACTGAATATCTGGTGCATCTGAATCCCAATGCCACGGTGGTGGGGATTGATTTGAGTGCCGGAGCGCTGGCCGTGGCCCAGGAACGCTGCCAGAAGTCGGGAGCCACTCGGGTGGAGTTTCATCACTTGAGTCTGTTTGACGTGGAGCAACTGCCTGGTGAATTTGATTTGATCAATTGTGTGGGAGTTTTGCACCATACACCTGATCCGATCCGGGGCATTCAGGCTCTGGCGAAAAAGCTGGCTCGGGGTGGGTTGCTGCACATTTTTGTCTATGGCGAATTGGGCCGCTGGGAAATTAAGCTGATGCAGGAAGCGATCGGCCTGTTGCAAGGGGAACAGCGGGGGGATTATAGCGACGGGGTCAAGGTGGGACGCCAACTGTTTGCCTCCTTACCAGAAAATAATCGGTTGCGCCAGCGGGAGCAGGAACGCTGGTCCTGGGAAAATCAGCGGGATGCCTGCTTTGCGGATATGTATGTGCATCCGCAAGAAATTGATTACAACATCAATACAGTGTTTGAGCTGATTGAGGCTTCTGGTCTGGAGTTTATTGGTTTATCCAATCCACGGGTTTGGGATCTGGATCGCCTGATTGGGAAGGCTCCAGAGTTGATGGTACGGGCGCAGCAGTTGAGCGATCGGGAGCGATATCGCTTAATTGAACTGCTTGATCCGGGAGCCATTACCCACTACGAATTTTTCCTGGCCCGTCCGCCTCTGTCTCGACAGGATTGGGCCGCTGATGCCGAACTGCTGGCGGCTATCCCTGAAGTCAGTCCCTGTCTGGATGGCTGGCAGACCAGCGCCCAGTTCTTCAACAACGACTATCAAATCGTCAAGCTAGATGAAGCGGAATGGCAGTTTCTGAAAGCCTGTGAGGGGAATCAGACGATGCAGAAAACGGTCGGTGAGATTTTGCAGACGGCGGAGCTGAGTTTGGCTGGGGTGCGATCGTTGCAAAAACAACAATTACTTCTCCTCGAAGCCAAAATTTAAGGCACTAATATACTTGGCACACCGAAATATTTTTAATTTCCTTAAGAAAATTGGATTTGGTAATTACACTCAGCAAGGCTGTCACCAGCCCCGCTGGTCTCCACAACCGGAGGGGAATCGTTTCGATAGTAAATCTAATCGGCATCAAACACCGAGCGCTGACCTTGAACCTTAATATGCCGCCCAATCGCGGTGTGACTATGTCTTCCTAGGCGTTGAATACCCTAATTTGATGGATTGAGAAAGAAGTGGTTTGACCGGAATCCAGATTGCGAACAGCAATAGAGGTAATCCTTGGAGATGAGCCATCGGGTCGGTCATAGAAACTTTCACAAGAATAATGGATAACGATTACCTGATCAGACTTGCTCATTAGCTCAGACAATTTTATTTTTGCTTGCCTGCGCTCCTGCACTTTGTTACAAGCTTCACCCATGAAGAACTTCCTAATCTAGATTGACCGCCAATCAATATAAATTAGATGTTGTCCAATGGACTCTCTAAGATCACAACTTGAGTCTAACGTAACCAGAACGATTGCCTGGAAGGGATTGTACTGTATCAGTAAGGAGCTGCTCCAGACGGGTCGGAGCCCGTAGATTAATATAGAGAATGTGTATTTTCTCAAAATTAACCTATGCTGCGAGAAGATCTTAAAAAAGAATTAGACAAGCTAAATGATGAGCAACTTAAAAAAATTGCTGATTTCATAGCCGACCTTGAATTTCAGTCTAGACAAGTTGTATCGTCTGTTCCATTTTGGCAAAGAGCAACACCATCCGACAGGGCTAGGGAATTTCGTGAATGGGTTTTACAACTTCCTCAAGGTAGTCCAAGTCTAGGAGACGAAGCCTTTAGCCGCGACAGTATTTACGAATAATGACGAGATATTTGCTTGACACTAATGTTGTTATGCGATTCTGCAATCCTTCCGACGTGCAGCATGAGCTTGCAACAGATGCAATCTCTCGTCTGCTCCTGCAATCAGATGAATGCTTACTTGTGACACAAGTAATTATTGAGTTTTGGGTCGTTGCCACAAGACCAACTCAATTCAATGGCTTGGGCTGGACTGTAGAACAAACCAGAAGCACAATAGATCAACTTCTTGATCGTTTTCCATTCTTAGAGGAATCTCCGCAGATTTTTCCAAATTGGCTGAACTTAGTCACAAATAACAGAGTGATGGGTAAACGCACCCATGATGCTCGTATCATTGCAGCCATGCTTGCGAATGGAATTACACATCTCTTGACCTTCAACCCAAGCGATTTTGCAGGTATATCAAGTATTACAATCATTCATCCACAAGATTTGTCTTCGTCTGTCGCTGATGAGCCATAGCATTGGCGATCGCGGCATAACAAATCGATGGAGCCGATCGCCGAGAGGTTATCTGTGAGAATTAGGAGTTATTTGCGGCGACTCATCTCAGCCGTTATGCATCTCAATCTGTAGTCTAAAAGATTAGATCTTTGAGTCATGCGTGTTCTATATCCTGAAAATCCATTAAATAAAACACAAGCAGATGAGCCGTATCACGAAGAGTTCACTTTTGTGCGTAGTGCTGGGTATAGTCAATGTTCACTTTTTGATTTTGATGCATTAGACTTCGATGAATTCAATCCACATCCGAGAATTCAGACTGGTGAGCGAGTGCTTTACCGTGGCTGGATGCTCAACTCGCAAAAATATAAAACCTTGATCACGCAAATCGAACACAAAGGTGGTGTACCAATAACTTCCCATGATGACTACCTTCGATGTCATCATCTACCAGGTTGGTATCAACAATGCTCACATTTCACAGCAGAGACATATTTTTTTGCGGTTGACAAAGAGTTAGAAGCAAAAGTAGAAGAACTTGGATGGGAGCGCTATTTTGTAAAGGACTTTGTGAAGTCCAATACAGCTCAACTAGGTTCAGTTGCAAATTCACCATCCGAAGTCCGCAGTATTGTTGAGCAAATTGCTACTTATCGAGGTGAAATTGAGGGTGGCATTGCGATACGACGTTTTGAAAACTATCGCTCCAGTACAGAACGTCGATACTTTATAGTTAATGGTACACCTTACTCATCTGATGGCGCAGTTCCTGAGATAGTACAGGAAATAGCCAGCATCATTAATGCACCGTTTTACTCTGTCGATGTGGTAGAAAACTCAGAAGGGAAACTGCGGCTTGTTGAGTTGGGAGATGGGCAGGTGTCAGATAAAAAGGCTTGGTCAATATCCAAATTTGTGGAGGTCATTGCAGCGAATGCATAACAATCCACTTGCACAGCGACCGTATGTAGACTTTTGGTTAAGATTGCTGGTTCTAACGGGTTTTGAGTCTTGGAGTGAAGAGGCGTAAAATGAGAGCAAAGGGTTACGTCAAGGAGGCGGCACCCCATGTCAGATCGCAAGACCAGAGGCACAGCCGGGGATAAAACGATTTGCCTACCGATTGCTGAAGGGATTGACTACGAGCAGTTAGTTAAGGATACTGCCGGATTTAGAACCTATCTCGACAGTCAAATTGCTGAACATCCTGAATTGTTTCCAACCCGCATTGGGGAAGGCTACTGCCTGCACGGATTCATCCACTCGGATCGTTTGGGAATCACAACCCGTCGCATTCGACTGAAATGCAATCGCGATAGCTATCAGATTCGACCGGATAGGGTGATGCCTTACATGGTGGGAACAACGGAGGAAGTCGAGAAGGGACTCTATTTACGGCGTTACGGGGTGCCCTACGAGGGAATTGCCCATGTGTTAGGGCACTCGGCGATGTATTGGTATCGAGCGACCCAAGCAATGGGACGGGCTTCCATTGTAGGCAGTAGGGTGAAAGACCCGGAGGCAATCCCCCCCTCACCTCGTTGCTGATGAAAAGCATAGCTGGTGGTGGGGTGAACCCATCTACATCACCGTCACTGCGGCGGCTGGATGTTTTCTGGGTGTCAGTGTCGCTCAGTCTGCCGATGCAGTTGCCCTCAAGCAGGCGTATGGGGACTTTCAACTCGAAGCCCAGCAGGTAAACCCCAACTACAGCCCCCAAAGTGTCAATACTGATGGTTGGGACGCTACCCAGCAAGCCTGGAAAGCATTGTTCCCAAGCATTACGCTCGTGCTTTGTTTTTTGCATACGGTGCTGGGCATTCAAACGTTGTGCCGTCGCACGTCCTCAGTGTTCCAGGTTCTCACAGACAAACTCTGGCAACTCTACCACAGTCTCAATCGACGGCAATTTGCTCAGCGCTTACGCCGATTGATGGAGTGGAGCCGACGGACAGATAACGAGCTGCCTGACAAAGCCCGACAAAAACTACTGACCCTACCGAGCAAAGCAGAATCATTCAAGGTGCATTTTGACCTGCCACAGGCGTATCGTACCAGCAATCAAGTAGACCGATTGATGAACTATCAAGATCGTATCCTCTATACCATGCAGTACTTCCACGGCACCCTAGATTCTACCAAACAGGGATTACGGGCAATGGCATTGCTGTGGAACTTCCATCCCTACACCCGTAAAGTTCAGGCAATAGAGCCTCATTCGATGTCCCCCTTTGAAGACCTCAATGGGTTTCGTTATCACGATAACTGGCTGCACAATTTCCTCATTGCCTCGTCTCTCAACGCTCGCGGGACCGGACACAAACTCCGTCAGAACTAGCAAGTTTTACTCCAGTAACCAAGCAAACAAGTCTTTGATTGTAAGCTGTAGCTCACTTGCAAACGATGGTACAGGAACAACTTCACCTGGCTCATCCAACACTTCAGGTTCTTGCTTGGGACGATAGACAAACACAGTTTGCTCATCTGGATCGATTAACCAACCCATTTGGGTTCCATGTCGTAGGCAGTGAAGGATGTTCTTGGTTACTTTTGTTTGGCTTTGGTCAGGAGACAGGATTTCAATTGTCCAATCTGGTGCAACAGGAAACGTGTTGGCAACCTCTCCATTCTCATCACGAGGAATTCGGCTCCAAAGAAACACTGCAATATCAGGAACAGTTGAACGACCACCAAAGGTACTGCGTAGTTCAGGAAATGCACGAGCAATACGCTTGGACTTAACTACCCCATTGATAGCAGGTACGAGTTCCCCTTGGATAGCACTATGTTTCCCTTGAGGCATGGGTTTCTGAATAATTTGACCATCAATGTATTCACTCGCAGGTTTTGTTTCTGGTAATTGCAAAAACTCCGCCAAGGTCAATGTTTTAGATGGTGTTTGTACCATTTGGGTTTACCCCTATCAGCCAGATCAGAAACTAATCTCTAGTTTAATCAGAAATGCAATGAGGTTAACTGCTCTGCCTCAACCGATAGACTAAGCAAGCTAACGGTGAAGTTGTGCGGCGGCAGACAGCCTTGAACTCAGCACCAGCGGCTTGCGTCCGTCCGCTGCCGTGAAGTGTTGGGCTGCTGTGCTTACGAAGAGATTGAAGCGGATTGAAGTTGTTTTTCAATCGCATCATATGCCACGTCAACCCCATTTTCTGCTCGGATAATACCTCCAATTTCTGAAGCTTTAGCTGCATAACTTGGATTTTCTAATAACTGGCGTAATTGCTTGGCTACTTGTTCTGCTGTGTACTGTTTTCGAGGAATCGTCCGCGACGTTCCCAAACGTTCAACTCTGGCAGCATTGTCTGGTTGGTCGTGACTGTAAGGCATGACCAGGGTTGGACGACCTGCCCGTAATGCCTGAGCTGTTGTGCCAATACCACCCTGATGCACGATCGCACAAGCACGCGGAAAAATTTGAGAATATGGAACATAACTCGTGGTAAATACGGACTCTGGCAGAACATTGGGAGGAACATTTTTACCCATCAGCAAAACAGCACGGCGATTCAGTTGCGTTGCAGCTTCAACACTTTCCTGGTAAAAACGTCCAGGAGCCATGACTGCGGCTGAACCTAAAGTAAAAACGATTGGGGGATCGCCCCTATCCAAAAACTGCTGAAGCTCCAGTGCAAGTTCTGTCTTACCCTCGTTGCCGTCATAGAATGCAAAGCCAGTGAGCACTGTATTTTCTGCCCAGTCGGGTTGAGGCTTTGCGAATACTGAAGAGAACAGTGCTAATACAAGATACGGTGAATATTTATCATCAATAAATGGATTCCCTGTCAGAGGTGGCAAGCCGATCTCGTGCCGCAATTGGTGAATTGGCTCTGCCCAGGACTTAGACAATACTTTTGATAATTGAATGATGCCCCGGTTAGCCAGAGAACCTAGTCCTCGTAGCTTGGCAAGAAATGGCAGTATAGGTAAGACGGATGGATCATAAACCGACAGAAACGAGGCGGGCTGTAGGACAGCAAACGCCCATGGAATTTCTAATTTTTCTGCGACCAATCGAGCCGCTACAACTCCTTCACCTGTAATGATGAAATCTGCATCTTTTGCACTGTCCATCAAATCGATGTAGGTTTCACGTAAATTCGCGCAAACCCAATTTTTGATGACATACTCTGTACCTGTTTTCAGATCCATCATTCGCGCCATTTCTTGTGGATCATTCAGTGCGGTGTTGTCAGGGCGCATCCGATGAAACTCGAAACCGAGAGCTTCAATTTTGTCCTGGTATTCTTTATGAGTTGCAAATACGACATCATGACCGCGCTTTCGTAGTTCAAGCGCGATCGCAATTTTGGGATGCAAATCACCAAAAGAGCCAATGGTGGTTAAAACAATTCGGCTCACTACCGCGCCTCTCGGTTAACGACACCGTATAAATATACTTGCTTGATTTTAAAGCCTTGCTTCCCTAACAGTGAAATTGGAGTACTGTCCTCACCGAGACATAAAGCAGCCCAACGGTGAAGTGCAGCGGCGGCAGATAACCTAGAACTCAGCATCAGCAGTTTTCGTTCGTCCGCTGCCACGCAGTGTTAGGTGGCTGGCAAGAACGTCTACAGCCTACTCCGAAAGAGCTTTAGGGCTAACTGCAAACTCTAGCTGTGAACGATAGAAGCAAACATCGAACTCCATAAAGAAGTTCACCTGACCCAAGATAAGCGGTACATTGGTAGCTTGTGTCCAGGCAAATACAAGTTGCACAGGCTCAAATTGACCAACGACTGCTTGAGCAAGTACGACACGCGCCTCATACTGAGCCAAATTTCCTGTCAAACTCAGTGCTGTTGTTTGCCGTTGCCAGTCATATCTAAGCTCGACTCCTATTGAATATGGCAATACATTTACACTTGCTCCGGTATCCAGTAGAGCCGATGCTGTAATGGAACTTTGCTGGTAAAGCAGAGTAAAAGGCAAATATGGGCGAAAACTGGCTTCACCCAAAGTTGGATCGCCTTCAAGAAATGAATACCGCTGGGCGTTACGCATGGTCTTGAGCTTTAGCAGCCTCTAGCACTTTTAGCATCGTATCCGCAGCCTCATCCGCACCATAAGGAGACCATATAGGATAAGCTTGTTCAGGCTTAATAAGATCGGTTTCCTGCTGAGCTAGTTCTGAGATCAAAAGCTGCATAATATAAAACTTATCTGAACGACTCAAACTTCTCAATGTCGAGATTAGGTCTGTTGAAACCATGCAAGATACTCCAGTTTAATTGGGTTTGCCCTTCTATTCTAGAGATTTTTTCAATCGTACGATCTCTTCAATGCTTAATGAAGGGGAACGCCGATGAATCATGGCATGGCAATTAGGGCAGACAGGACGCAAATCTTTTACGGGATCAACTTCGTACTCTCCGGCAATTTCAGAAATTGGGCATAAATGATGTACATGGATAAATCCTTCACCTAACTCTCCAAAAAACTCTCCAAAATTGAACCCACAAACAAAGCAGCTCACGCCATAATGTTCTATGCATTTTTGACGAGCTTGGAAATTACGTTCATATGCATTAACTGAAACTCTAAGAATTGCCCCCTCGCGAAAAACTTCAGATTCATCAACTTCGTCAGGGAACAGGTTTTCTTCGGATTCAAGTTTGACAGTATTCTTTTTCTGACTTTGTTGAGGACTAATTAAGTCCCCAATAAGCCAATAGCCTCTTAAGCTAGAATCTTCCTGATTTCTAGGAACGATTCCTGTCCCTTTCCGCTTTAAGTCATTAAGGACTGTTCGGACGGTGTGCTTCCAAGCAGGCTCATTTCTATTACTTGTACCATTCATGGAGCGAAGATATAAATCATCACAAAGTTTAGGATAATGATTCTTAACTCTGGAATAAATCTCGCTGATGTGAAACTCTCCTGTCCCCATAAAACTAAAACGTGAATTTCTGAGGAATTGATATAGTTCTGAGAGATCTTCTCTGGCCATTATGATTTGAATTAAATGGAATTAATGTTCTGCTTGCATATTTTGCGGCATCAGGTTCTACATCTTGCACCGTATCTTTGATAAACTTCTGTCGATAAAATGGCAACAACGTTCCACTATCTAACTAAAAGCCGCCTAACGTTCCCAACCAGCGGCGGTAGATCACCTTGAACTCAGCATCAGCAGCCTCGTCCGTCCGCTGCGTTGGGGTTGTTGGGATGCTGGCTGCAACCTAAACTCAAACTAACGCCCAGTCACTTCGCCAAGTGCCTCTTGAATCACTTCATCACTGACACCGTGACGTTTTAGACTTGCAATCAAGGCAGATACCGTATCACCTTCCAAACGCTCCAAGTCAGATCGCAACCCTTGCCCGATATAAGCACGCACTAACGGTTGATACCCAGAAAAACCAAGCAGGGGCGCAACTTGCTTCAAGTCCTCAATCACATCTTCGGGCATACGAATGGTGATCGTTGTCATGGGACGATTTCTATCCAACCGCTTTTTCAACGCTTCAGGTTTCATAAAATTCCCGCTCCTTCCGGGTCGCTTTACGAGCCGAAATGATCCGAATAATGTCGTTTTCCCGCTCAACGAAAACAACGTACAGCAAGTTCCAACGCCGATCTAAACCAATAACAGCATCTCGCGCTTCATCATTACGACTTGCATCAACAACCACAAGTAATGGATCGAAGAAGACTTCTGCGGCTTGCTGAAACGTAACACCATCATGGTTTATCGGGTTGATCCTGGCTTTTTCGTCATTCCAGACAAACGTAATGCCATTGAGAACGAAATACACATCCATACTTGTAGTGTAAACAGGGCGTATTTACGTTGTCAATACACTTTAACGCTGTAACAGGATCTGTTCGATCGCTTTTGGCACTCAACAGAAGTGATTTGAGTACTGCCCCAACCAAGGACTGAAGCAGCCCAACGTTTGAATTCACCGGCCTTGCGCGGCTTCATGCGCAAGGTCCGGTGAAATGATGGGTTGGGCCTAAACGCGATCCGGCTAAGCTGGATTCTCATTGCCAGCTATTGCCTCCAGATTGGTGATTGTGCTTCTGAAGCGAGAGAGCACATCATCGTATGTCAATAGCGTTGTGTTTTTCCATTCGCGATTGTAGGAGCGAAGATAGGCGCGTTCATCGTCACTCAGCTGGTGGCCTCTACCGATAACTACCAAATATGTCGGGGTTTCGAACCCAGGAAGTTTGTTCTGGATGTACGCCTTATTCTTTTCTAACCAGACATCCCAATCGCGTGTCTGCTTAATCGCGTGATTAACGGGGCCAGAAAGCACAAGGTCTTTGTTCAGGATTGCATGGGACGATCTTTCCAACTCCACCAGTATGTAGGTGGGGCCTTGCGTCGTTGTGGACACGAGTACAAAGTCAGTAACAAAGTCTTCGCCAAGCTTCTTCTTCGGTATGCATTCTGCGGAAGGGTGAAGTACAAACGGATTCGCCTTCAGGAAAAGTTGAATCTCTTCCTCCTTCGTACCCGCTCCGATGAGTGACTCCAATTCGTCGGCGAGCTTCTTCAGCTTTGCAACGGTCTCGACTCCGGAAACCGCTTTTGGCGATTCACTGGACTGCGGCTGAGTTTGCAGACCAAGCAGCGCCAACTGAAAATCAAGGACCGCCCGCTCAACGGACGGTGTATTTGTTGGATCACCATATCGTAGGTGCGAGAACTGAACAAAGGGAATGTGAATGTCGTTGAACGCACAATTGATCATTGAAAGGTTGCCAAGACCGCGAATAAAGCCAGCCCTCGCGAGAGAAAATTCTCCCGCAGGAAGCGGCACAATTAAGCCGCTGTTTCCCCATTCGTCTAAAGTGATTGGCAGTACTCTGAAATTGACTCTGGCCTTTGCGCCAACTGTCTTATGGCGCACAAAAGCGACACCATCCTTCAGGCCCCAGACCGTACTTGAGATATCTTGAGGAAGACTGTCTTCAAATGGAAGGTCAAGGGTACTGGCGGCCTCGTGTCTTTGGTGACGCAAAGAATTAATGGCGTCCCAGTAGTTCTTTTCCGCCGCCAATAGAGCTTTAGCCTTCTTTTCTAACAGCAGCTCAATTGCACTGCGGGCTGGTCGTCGCGATGATCGGTTCTTCTTCGCCATAGTTTTGTTCGCAGTGACAGTGCTGATCTAAGAGGCCCAACAATAAATAGACTGAAACTTTCCGCCTAAGATCCCAATTTCAGGTGGATAGGCAGAATGATTCGGCATAAAGCCCTAAAAATACTATGTGTGTAAAGAATAATCTCTTCGGTGTGTCAAGCATATTAAGCCTAAATTTAAACTGTAAACGCCGCTGGATAAATCACCTGCCCCCGGTGTTCGGGCAGATAACCTGGTAGGGGATAAACCCGGTACACTTCCTCCGGGACTGGGAACGGGCACTCAATGCCATAGTCCAGGGCGGGTTCAAAGCCGCAACGCTGGTAAAAATGGGCATGGCCCAGGACGACCACCAGGGGTTCCTGGCGACGATCGGCTGCCTCCAGACCGACCCGTACCAGGGTACTGCCGATGCCCTGCCGCTGGTAATCTGGATGCACTGCCAGGGGAGCCAGGGCCAGCACAGGCACTCTGGAGATGCCGACCAGATCCACTTGGCTGAATAGAACGTGCCCCACGATCGCTCCCTCGCGCTCCGCCACCAGAGCCAGGTCTGGGAGATACCGATCGCTCTGCCGGATGAGATCGACCAACCGGGCCTCGTCGGTGCGTCCAAAGGCGGTGGTAAGCACTTCCGAGATTGCCGGATAGTCGTCAGGTTGTTCGGCACGAATCATGGGGGCTCCGGAAGGGTGAGATTGTGATCGAGATCGGGGGTTTTGTTGTAAGCTATCACGCTACAACGCCTGATTTATCACGGGTTTGACCCCAGCCTCTCACTGGAAGAACGGGTCAAAAAGTTGATATTAAAGATATAGAGTTCCTGAATCACAAATGTCACCCGTTAGCCTTCTCCCTACTGCCATTTCTGAACTGTTTGCCCAGGCCAGTGTCACTGGCAAAATCACCCTGGCTGATCGCTATGGCATGATGGCGGCCATTCTAGAGGGAACGGCGGATGCTGAGGAGATGCGCTCCATCGATCGCCTGCTTCATGCTGTGGTTCGGGGTCGTCTGAAAATGGTGGACGAATTGTCTAGCTTGATTGACGCCGAATCTTAATGTCTTCATCCCGATGTTGGACCCTGTTAAACCGTACCGGAGGGGCGTTGCATGCAATGCCCCTCTCTATTTTGCCGGTCAGGTTTTTAGTAACCTGGTTTCTGCTGCTCTTGCATCATGTCGCCAATCGTTCAGCTAGAGCGGCCCTCGCCTGTTCCCGATCGTCAAAATGGATCTTTTCCGTACCCAGAATTTGGTAATCTTCGTGGCCTTTGCCCGCAATCAAGACCCCATCTCCAGGGTGGGCCTGCAGAATCGCTGTGCGGATGGCCTCAGCCCGATCGGCCAGGACGATCGGACTTACCTCGGCGGGGATGCCTGCTAGGATGTCCTCCAGAATTTTCTGGGGGTCTTCTGTGCGGGGATTGTCTGAAGTCACGATCGCCTGATCAGCGAGGCGGGCAGCAATCCCCCCCATCAGGGGCCGTTTGGTCCGATCCCGATCGCCGCCACAACCGAAAACGCAAATCATACGACCCTGAATGAAGGGACGGGCGGCCCGCAGTAGGTTCTCCAGGCTGTCGGGGGTATGGGCGTAATCTACAATCACGCTGATGTCCTGCTGGGGCTTGAGGATGACCTGTTGCATCCGACCAGGAACGCCGGTGAAGTTGGGCAGAGCCGCGACGATCGTTTCTAAATCTAGGCCCAGGTGCAGAGCCGCCCCCACTGCTGCCAGGAGATTTTCGACATTGAACTGGCCTACCAGAGGAGAGTGGAAAGGGATAGCCCCGACGGGGGTGTGGAGGGTGCCCTGGACGCCATCTGGCTGATAGACCAGGTCAGCGGTCCAGAGATCAGCACGGTCATCCTGAGTGCTGTAGCTCCAGATCTGTTCTGGCTTCAGTTGGTCGATCAGACGGCGACCATAGGCATCATCTCGGTTGACGATAGCCCGTCCCTGCAAATATTTCGGCTGGAAAAGGAGGGCTTTGGCAGCGAAATAGTCCTCCATGTCCCGGTGGTAGTCCAGGTGATCCTGGGTCAGGTTGGTAAAGACGCCCACCTGGAAGGTACAGCCCAGGACCCGCTGTTGGGCCAGGGCATGGGAGCTGACTTCCATGACGCCATATCGGCAGCCCGCCTGAACGGCGGTGGCAAGCTGGTGCTGCAGTTCCACGGCAAAGGGGGTGGTGTGGATCGCAGTTTGCTGATATCCTGGCCAGCGGGTGTAGAGGGTGCCCAGCAAAGCGGTGGGCTGTTGGGTCCGGTTCAGTAAAAACTCAATCAGGTGGGTGGTGGTGGTTTTGCCATTGGTGCCTGTGACTCCAGCCAGTTTCAGGGTCTGGCTGGGATAGTGGTAAAAGGCGGTGGCTATCTGGGCGCAGGCCCAAGGCAGATCAGTCAAGGGAATCAGGCAGGTATTGGGGGCGATCGTGGGGGGCTTTTTCACCAGGGCTGCCGGGGAAATCAGGGCGGCGATCGCACCAGCCGCGATCGCACTCGGCCAGAACTCACCCCCATCCACTCGGGTTCCCGGCATACCAATAAATAGGTCTCCAGGCTGGCAGGTGTGAGAGTTGGTGGATAGCCCTGTCACCTCCCTGTCCAGGGCGGGATGGTCTGGGAATTGGACCTCCGGCAGAGTAGTGAGTAGTTCTCGCAGCTTCATGGTGCCATCTCCTCGGACAAACTAGCGCTTATTGTTAATTATTGACGGTGATGTACTTCTGTAACAATTGCGCCAATTGTTTCACGTTGGCCCGGGGAGAAGGTCGGGGAATAGGTATCAGAGAGGGGCTGTCTCCATTCTCCGGACTGCCCTGGCTGCCTTCTGCTTTTGCTGAGAGGAGGTAAAGAACTGGGATCTCATACTGATAAGCGGTGGACCAATCCTCACGGGTAGTGATGTCCCGAACTTCCAGGTTCAGAGAGATGCCTTCGATCTGTCTCAATTTTTCTTCCAGTCCCTCGCACAGATGGCAACCGGGCTTGCTATAAAGAACCAGATGCATGGGTTGTGATCCGCTCCATTCAGGCTACTTTTCCTGGGGTCTGAGAAAGTTGACCCGTCTTGCCAACAATAAATTTTGCAATAGTAGGGGATCGGAGGCAAAGGCCCCAAGAGGAAATGAACCTCCCTCCCACGCCGACAAAACTTTTGCTTGGGTCTACTCGTGATCCCGATCCGTTAGGAAAAGTTGAGTTATTGAAGTGAATTTTACTTTTTTATTACAACCTTTTGCATTGTGTGAGACGGGACAGGAGTCCGATATTGTAGAAAAGAAGGCTACTTGTAATTGAGCGATCGTGACCATGTCTTATCCTGTAAGCTCTCTGATTCAAGTCTCAGACCTTGATCTGGCCCAACTTAATCGTAAATTTGACCTGGCAAATCCGGGTCGTATTCTGGCCTGGTGCGTGGAGAACCTGCCAACAGGGTTGGTGCAGGCCAGTGCTTTTAATGTGGATGACATGGTTTTGACAGATATCCTGTATCGAGCGTTAAGGCCGGTTAAACCAGTTCCGGTTCTGTTTTTGGATACCCTGCATCACTTTCCCGAAACGTTGGACCTGGTGGCCCAGGCTAAAGCACTCTATCGTCTCAATCTCAAGGTTTATCGGATTCAATGCCTTCGATCGGCAGAAGCGTTTGCGGCGAAATATGGGGAAGCCTTCTGGAAACAGGATATTGAGAAGTTTCATTACCTGACGAAGATTGAACCCTTACAGCGGGGATTGTCTGATCTGGGATCTGTAGCCTGGATTACTGGAAGAAGACGCGATCAGTCTCCCACTCGCTCGGAGATGCCAGTGTTTGAATGGGATCACCAGGGGCGGTTGAAAGTGAATCCTCTGGCAAATTGGAAGCGCAAAGAAAGCTGGGCTTATGTCTTTGAACATGATGTGATTTATAACCCGCTCCATGATCATGGCTATTCCAGCATCGGCGATGAGCCGCTCACAACGCCCATTCGGGAAGGGGAGGACGAGCGGGCAGGGCGCTGGCGGGGAACCAACAAAACGGAATGTGGCATCCACATCTGAAGATTGATCCGAAAACCGTAGCAGAGCCGTGACATGCGGCGTTTGGGCTACGGTTTTTTTCCAGAGAGCCACGATCGTAATCCCTGACTCAATTGCTGCAAATGCCCTTCCTGGTGGCTGGACATCACGGTGAGTCGAATTCGACTGGTGGGGGCTGTGGGTGGACGGATAGCGGAGACAAAGAGACCAGATTGTTTCAGATGTTGGCCCATTGCCAGGACTGTGGCTGCATCTGTCACCTGCAAGCAGAGAATGGGTGAATCCGAGGGTAATTGCTGCCATGGTGGTGGGGTGGGGAAATCCTGGGACAGGAGCTCTTTCAACCGTTGGACATTATGCCAGAGGCGGGTGCGACGATCGGGTTCCCCTCGCACGATCGTCACTGCCGCCAGGGCGGCAGCGGTATCGGCTGGAGAGAGGCCTGTGGTGTAAATCCAGGTGGGGGAACGGTTGCGCAGAAAGTCAATCAGCAGCCTGGAACCAGCAACATACCCACCCAGGCTCCCCAGGGCTTTGCTCAGGGTTCCCATCTGGATCAGGGGTTGGCCGGTACAACCAAAGTGTTCCACGCATCCGGCTCCAGTTGGCCCTAGAACGCCGGTACCATGGGCTTCATCGATCAGGACCATACAGTTGAACTCATGAGAGAGCGCCAGCAATTCTGGAAGGGGACACAGATCGCCGTCCATACTGAACACGCTGTCGGTGAGGATCAGGCAACGGCGATGGGCTGATCGCTGCTGTTCCAGCTTGTATCGGAGGTCGGCTAGATTGCCATGGGCATAGTCCAGCCCATGGGCACGACTGAGAATCACGCCCTGTTTCAGGCTGGAGTGATTGTATTGGTCGGAGAGCACTAGATCGCGTGGACCGACTAGGGCTGCGATCGTTCCCAAATTGGCTAGATAGCCTGAGCTGAAGACCAGGGCCTCTTCGGTTTGTTTCAAATCGGCGATCGCGATTTCTAACTGGCGATGTAAGGCCCGATGACCGCTGAGGAGCCGGGAGCCAGTACTGCCTGTGCCAAATTCGCGAGTCGCAGCGATCGCCGCTTCGATCAGACGGTGGTCACTGGCCAGGTTGAGATAATCATTGCTGGCAAAGTTAAGGACTTCTTGCCCGTCTAGGTTGACGACAGCCCCTGGTAACCCGTACAGAGTTTGGGTCGATCGGGTCCAATGGGCGCGATGAATGGTTGAGAGTGCCCGCTCGATCCAGCCATAGGCTGATTCGCTCATAACGGTTTACCCATGGTCTTCTAGATAGCTGAGCAACCAGTTTGCCAGGGTTGCTCGTCGGGTGAGCCGGGGAATGAGTTCGCCAACTTTGTACCCGGCAAATCCCAATTTTTCCTTCAGGAGTTGCTTATTTGCAGTGGGAATCGATCGGGTTAATTTTACGGTGGCTGGACGACTCTCAATGAAATTGGGGGGTTCTGGATAGTCCTGACGCCAATCTGGAGAAACTTTGTCTGTTTGCCATTGTTGGGTTGCTTCATCATAGCGATATCCCAGACTGCACCAGACCAGTTGATTGGCTGTGTCATCATCAATCTCATCCTTCAGAATGGCCCAAATGGTTTCTAAGGTGAGGGGAGGAATTGTGGTCATGATTAATGGAGGCATCACTTTCTCAAGATTTTCATAGTTTGAGCATAGGGTGAGACCATCACTGCTTGGGAGAATATTAATGACCGCGTTACAGATTGTTCCGGCCACGCCAGAAATGCTGGCTGCTCTGACTATTCCTGGTAACAAATCCATGACAGAACTGCGTCCCTGGGGGTCTTTTACGATTCTGGATCAGGGGGTAGGGTATAAAATCAAGCGGATTGAAGTGAGGCCTGGTCATCGCTTGAGCCTCCAGATGCACTATCATCGCAGCGAACACTGGATCGTTGTTTCTGGAACCGCCAGGGTGCTTTGTGATGGCGATAGTATTACCCTGCATAATAATCAGTCCACCTATGTGCCTCAAACGAAAAGCCATCGCCTGGAAAATCCTGGCGTCATTCCTCTGGTGTTGATTGAGGTCCAGAACGGTGAGTACCTTGGGGAGGATGATATTGTGCGTCTGGAAGATGACTATGCCCGAATTCCCTGAACATCCCCATTACCCTCATCCCTGCTCTTCAGGGGAGAAGCAGTACGTTCTGAAGCGTGGCACCTCACCCGAGCCCCTCATCCCTGCTCCTCAGGGGAGAAGGAGAGCCTGATTGAAGTCCCTCTCCTGCCAGGAGAGGGACTTAGGGTGAGGGCAAATGACCCACTAGGTTAGAAATATTCAACCTGGAATC
This sequence comes from Leptolyngbya sp. 'hensonii', assembly GCF_001939115.1. Lineage (GTDB taxonomy): Bacteria > Cyanobacteriota > Cyanobacteriia. Next base: position 71,608 of record NZ_MQTZ01000028.1, read on the forward strand.
TTTGCCTGCGCTGTGATGAGGGCATAATTGCGGTAATCCTGTCTGGGTTAGCCGAAACGGGGTACAAGATTTGAGATGATGAACGCAGTACTGCCAACACATTGTGCCCATGGACTTTGAGACTGCTGGCCAGAAAGCTTGTTATGAAAAAATTGCCCCCTGGATGCAGGATTTGTTCGGTGATTCTCTGGTGCCTTATGAGATTGAACCGGTATTCAGCATTAACTTTGGCTCAGCGATCGCTTACACCAAGGTCGCTCCCTGGGATGATGAAGATGACGCGATTATCATCACCCGTTCCTTTGTCGTGACGGATATTGCAATCAATGCTGACCTGACCTACTATCTGCTTCATCTCAATGAGAGTCTCCTCTTTGGCGCTTTTGGTCTGGATAGTGATGACGATATTGTGTTTGAACATAATTTGATTGGCTCGACCTGTGATCAGGAAGAATTACGGATGTCGGTCATGACTGTGATTCGTATTGCTGACGAGTACGATGATGAAATTGTTGAAACCTGGGGGGGGCAGAGGGCTCTGGACCGAATGTTACTGAAAATGTTAGATAGTGAATGATTTCTTGGCCAAAACTTCTGAAGTATGCTACGCTTGTAAAGTTGAAATTTTTGCTTCTTCGCATGGGTCGCTAGCTCAGTGGTAGAGCACTCGGCTTTTAACCGATCGGTCCTGGGTTCGAATCCCAGGCGACCCATAATTTTAGAGAAGATCACGATTCTTGGTCGCTCGCTTCTTCTGAATTGCTGCAGCCTGGGATTTGAACGCGAGTCAATCCCCTTGAATCGGATTGGGATTTTAGATTTACTCAAGGTTGTCCTTGGGTAAGCAATCTTTCTTATCACGGTGACCAGAAAGTGTCTTAAGATTGTCGTAAGAATTAAGCTTTGTGCTGCGCTCTGCTACGGCAAACTTGCTGATTAACGATTATTTTTAGGAGGCTCATCTATGGCGCTCGTTCCTATGCGACTGCTGCTTGATCACGCGGCTGAGAACGGTTATGGCATTCCTGCATTTAATGTCAATAACATGGAGCAGATCCAGGCCATTATGCAGGCTGCCCATGAAACCGATAGCCCTGTGATTCTGCAGGCTTCTCGGGGCGCTCGGAAGTATGCGGGAGAAAATTTCCTGCGTCACCTGATCCTGGCTGCGGTGGAAACCTACCCTCATATCCCTATTGTGATGCACCAGGATCACGGTAATGAGCCTGCAACCTGTTACTCTGCCATTAAGAATGGTTTCACCAGTGTAATGATGGACGGTTCCCTGCAAGCAGATGCTAAAACCCCTGCCAGCTATGACTACAATGTATCGGTCACTAGTGAAGTGGTCAAAGTTGCTCACGCGATCGGTGCTTCTGTAGAAGGTGAACTGGGTTGCCTGGGTTCTCTAGAAACCGGTAAAGGTGAAGCAGAGGATGGTCACGGTTTTGAAGGTGAACTGGATCATTCCATGTTGTTGACTGATCCGGATGAAGCGGTTGATTTTGTAGAGCGGACTCAGGTGGATGCTCTGGCTGTGGCGATCGGAACCAGCCATGGGGCTTATAAGTTCACCCGTAAGCCGACTGGTGAAATTCTGGCCATCAGCCGGATCGAAGAAATCCATAGCCGTTTGCCCAATACCCACCTGGTCATGCATGGCTCTTCTTCCGTCCCTGAAGATCTGATTGCTCTGATCAATCAGTTTGGTGGTGCGATTCCTGAAACCTACGGGGTGCCTGTGGAGGAGATCCAGAAGGGCATTAAGAGTGGTGTGCGGAAGGTCAACATTGATACGGATAACCGTCTGGCGATCACGGCTGCTGTACGAGAAGCCCTGGCGAAGGATACGAAGGAATTTGATCCCCGTCACTTCCTCAAGCCTTCCATCAAGTACATGCAAAAGGTTTGTGCTGACCGTTACCAGCAATTCTGGTCTGCTGGCAACGCGAGCAAGATTAAGCAAGTCTCTCTGGAAGAGTATGCGGCTAAGTATGCCAAGGGTGAATTGAATCAGGTGGCTAAGAAAGCTCTGGCCGTGTAATTTCCTGGGAACTCTGTTTTTTGTGAAGAGATTCCTTTGTGGGGGCGTATTACAATGCGCCCTTTTCTATTAGGAAAATGGCAGGTGTTGCCTGACAACATTCCAGGGGGAACAGCTCCAATAATCAATATGAGAGATAATTAGTTCCTCTGAATTGAGTGTCATCTCGCTCCAGCCGAGGATGGTGATTCTAGGTTTCCAGGGCAAGGGAGTGGTCCAACTCAAGCTCCAGGATGTTGTAATCCGATCGTGCTCTCGCTCGATTTTGTGCAAATCCAGGTGGGGTTCTAGAAACCAGGTTTGAATAAAACCAATCATTTGACGATACCGATCGAGTCCCCGGAATCGAGTTAAGGGATCTTGAAAGTAAACGTCCTGGGCATAGAGACTGTAGGTCTGATTATGAGGAAATTGACGATAGTCCTCTTGCAGGATTTCTAAAATATCTTTGACCATAACTTGGACTGCTCCTGATGCTGAAACTGTTGTGCGGCCCTCTTATGCAGGATCGGGGTGGGTTCATCCCATCTCTGGGAACTATTCAGATATGCAGATCCTGATGAACTTGTGGGTTCAGGCAGTGGAAATCCTCTCAAATCCCCTCTAGTGTTCCGTTAGGAAAATTTTGACGGGTCGAAGACCCGCAAAATTTAACCCCAATCAACAACCTGGATTTTGGCTGCCCGTCAATCATTGATTGACTTACCACTAGGGAGTGGGGACTATTCATTCCCTCCCGCCCAGACTCTGCTTGGGCAGATCTGTGGCAGGGACAGCGATCGATCACATGGACCTGGAACCTCGATCGAGATCCCTTGCCCAAGCTTTTTACCTTCCCAGAATGAATAGTCCCTGCTCTGGGAAGGGTTGGCCTGCAAGGCTGGAGCGGATCTTGCTGCTTAAGGATTTACCGTGGGCCATAACCGCTCTAGCTGATATCGCCAGCTTGCCAAAACCTCTTCCTTGGCCTGCCCTCCTTCCATTTCTCCCATTAATCCTTCTTCGTAAAAGTGATTTAACTGCTGCAGAGTTTCTTCCAGGGATTGCCCCTGTTGTTTGGCTGCCTGGATAATCAGCCGAATTCGAGATTCGACAAATTGGTTGAAAGAGCTGGAGAGCCCCTGTTCATGTATGAGTAGGAGCCGTTTCATGGCAGCCCTCAGGTCCTCGGGCTTTAAACTTTCCCGATGATGATGGTAGACGCCCCACAACACGCCTTGGCTGAGGGCATACCGGGTTTCCTGCGTTAAATCAAAATTTGCTTCCAGCAATTGCTCTAGAAAGGGGGCGGCAGCATCTGCTGGTGCGATCGGGATCAGGACCCGTAACCAGGACAGGTCTTCTGACAA
>NZ_MQTZ01000028.1:82500-135349 GCF_001939115.1 Leptolyngbya sp. 'hensonii'
TTACCAGTCTGGTGAATTGCTCCCACTACCCCCGATCGTTGTAAATTTTCCACAGCTAAGGTAGTGGGGGCAAAATGGAATTGCGTCAATTGAGAAATCAGCCGCCGGTTTGCCTCTTCTGGATAAGGGTTAAATAGATCGTCTGTACGCAAGCCCGCTTCTACATGGCCTATGGGAATTTTCTGATAAAACGCGGCTAAGGCTGCAGCTAAAGCTGTTGTTGTGTCCCCTTGGACCAGAACAATCTGAGGTTGAATTTGAGCAAACAGGGTTTCTAGGCCTTGCAAGCTACGACAAGTAATGTCTGTCAGGGTTTGACCAGCCTGCATGATGGCTAAATCATGGTCTGCTTGCAAATTAAATAATTGCATGACTTGATCAACCATTTCTCGATGTTGACCGGTTAAGACAACTTGAGTGTCAAATTGAGGCGATTGTCGAAATAGGCGAATTACAGGGGCCATTTTGATGGCTTCCGGACGAGTGCCCACTATCAAACAAACACGTACAGTCAATGGAGGCATGGGAAATTAAATCAGCTTTCATATAAATGAGCCATATCTACCATACAGGCTAATGGCTTTATCCCGAGGGCTGCTACGAAGCCTCTACCTATTGCTTGAGAGCGCATTGGTATCCCTGGATAGCATCTTGAGAATTCTGGTTGCTATCTGTTGAGCACTAGTTTGGGTGCATTGAATGCTTGGGAAAACTTATCGGGAGAGCAATCACCAGGTTAGGCTGGAATGAGGTCGATGTATTGTGCTGGTCAAACGCCACCAGTCCAACTTGAAGTGAAGGCTGGTCAGGACTTCTTTTATGAAGATGTGCCATCTCACAAAAATTTATAGTTAATTTAGATCAGAGAATCGTTGGTTTACTTTAAGCTACAGAGAACCTTGAGAATAGGTTCCTATACTTATTGGGTTGGTTAACTTGATCTTGTGTCTGCGTTAATCCGTTCCTCCGCATCTCCCCAGCCTGCATAGAGAGTTAGCATATGACAGAACCACAGCGCCCCCCCGTTCCTCCTCCGCCTGCGTCTGCTCCTCGCGTTCCGCCGCCGCCACCCATGCGGCCTCCTGCTGGTGCTGGTGCTGAGGCAACTCAGCGGATGCCTTCTCCGGCTGAGGCAACTCAGCGGATGCCTTCTCCACCTATGCCAGCTGCAGCACCGCCTCAGAATGTCGCTGCACCGGCACCAGTATCAGCACCGCCAGCACCGAGTCACCGTCCCAGTGCCCCTCCTGGTATATCAACTTCTGCTAGAACTACACCTAGTTCTGGCTCCCCTACGTTAGAGCAGCTAGTCCGAGAAGCTTACGAAAAAGGCTATTCAGACGTCCATTTGGGCGTTGGTGAGGTGCCCCGCTTCCGAAATCGGGGTGAAATTGATCCGACAAACTATCCAGTCACGGATGAAGTGACCTTTATGAGTTGGCTGCGCGAGATTCTAAGAGAAGAGGAACTGAAAAAATTTCAGGATACCCTGGACTTTGATGGTGCTGCGCAGTATGACTTTGCTCGGATCCGGATCAATATTTTTGATTCTCTGCGGGGACCCTCTATGGTCTTGCGGTTGATTCCGATGAAGATTCTGACGATGGAAGAGCTCAACCTGCCAGAGGTGTTCAGGGATATTTGCCACTATCACAAGGGGTTGATTCTTGTAACGGGTCCGACTGGTTCTGGTAAGTCAACGACTATGGCAGCCATGATTGACTACATCAATAAAGAGATGCCGAAAAACATCATTTCTATTGAGGATCCAGTTGAATTTGTGCATCAAAGCCGCCGATCGCTGATTAAGCAGCGGGAAGTTGGTATTCACACCATGAAGTTTGATAATGCTCTGAAAGCTTCTCTGCGGGAAGACCCAGATATTATTCTGATTGGGGAAATGCGGGACCGGGAAACGGTTAATACAGCATTGAAAGCAGCTCAAACCGGTCACCTTGTTTTTGGAACCTTGCACACCAACAGTGCTGTTAAAACCATTGAACGGATTTTGAACCTTTATAACCCTGAAGAGCAAGGACCCATGCGGATTCAAATTGCTGAATCTCTGGTTGCGGTCATTGCCCAGGCTTTGGTACGAACTACGGATGGAAAACGCGCGGCCATTCACGAAATCATGATTAATACAGATGCCATTCGAGACTGGATTAAGAGAGGTGAAGTGGATGAAATTGAGGCGATTATTCCCAAGTCAAACTTCGATGGTATGGTGACAATGAACCAATCCCTCTACAGGCTTTATGAGGCGGGCCGCATTACTGAAGAAACGGCCCTGGATGCATCACCTAAACCAAATGAGATGGCGCAAACCTTGCGTGGTCGTGTTTAAGGAGACTGTTGACCTTGCTGTCCCCCCTGGAAAAACAGGGGGGCTGATGGAATGGAATTATCCGTAGCGAAAGCTTAGAGAGGAAAAATTCGGGAAGTGTCCTTGTCTTTGCCTCCAACTTTTAAGGGAATTGCCCTCTTTACACCGGGAGCAGATTTAGTTTACTGCATTGATCCCAACAAACAGAATCGCTGGCATCTTCAACTCTGTGCGGCACTTCAAGAATTTTTGGGTCTTCCTGAACCCCCCCATTTTTTGATTCCTTGCTATACAGCGACCCTTGACCTTTGGCTGAATCCCAGAACTCAGCAAATCGAAGTGTTTGCTGAAGCTTACCCCTTGGTGTTGCGCCATCAGACCCTCTTAAATGCGGTCTTTGGCACGGACAACCTGACCTGGAAGGCTGCAGAGAGAATGGAGGGGGCCTGTGACCCTGTCGTTCTGTCTACCTACCGAGCTCAATTTCCTCAATTATGGGAGGAGCATGATCTGATCCTGCGGATTGATCAACTTAACCGTGAGATTTCATCAGTCTGGCTACAGCGATCGCCCCCCAATCACACCAGTCTGGATGTGCAGCTTTTAAAGTATCCCTTCGAGCCCAGATCTGGTAGTGCCGAAACAGCAGGATTAGCTCAGGGAAATTCAGCTCAGGGGTACGTTTTAAGGTTGTTTGTCTCTGGTCATCATCCTGGGACTGAAAAGGCTCTGCAGCGGTTGCATCAGGTGCTTGAACGATCGCTTCAGTTACCCTACACCCTGAAAGTGATTGATGTCCTGAAGTATCCAGAACTGGCTGAAGTCGATCAAGTTTCTGCAACCCCCACTTTAGTAAGAGCCTGGCCTTTACCAGTCCGCCGTCTGGTTGGTGAGTTAGATAATTTGGACAGAGTTCTCCAGGTTATTGGTTCATAAAAGGACTGGGCACGATTGTCCTGGCTTCATCTTCTGATTCGTGCTCAGGTGAGTCTTCTATCACAGTCAATGTTGTCTCAGGAGAGGGCGTTTCTTCTTCGTGGGCTGTAGACGGTGCTATTGGGGATGGCATGGCTGGATCCAGGTTGATGCCGGGAGAAGCAGGGGAGCGGCGGAAGCGATTAAGCATGGGATCAACCTTGACTGCTTTCAGCTTTTCCCTCAGCCCTGTTAGGGTGGCCTCCACAGATTGATTGGGTCTGGCTGCCTCAGGGGTTGGCCTGGGTTCCATCAAGGCAGGCTCGGCTGGCTCAATTTCTGAGGGTTCTGGGGAGATGGTAGGAATTGGGGTGGGAGTTGGTGTGGATTGACGAAATCGATTCAGGACGTTGTCAACTTTGACGGTTTTCAGCTTGTCCTTTAGGCCTGTAAGAGCTGCCTCAACAGACCGACTGGGCTGGGTTGCTGCAGGCTTTGGGGTAGGAGTTGAGCCAACCGCAGTAGACTCTGTAGTCTCGGTGTCTGGGGTGTCTGGAGAGATTTCAGGCGTAGGACTGGGAGTGGTGGTGAATTGGCGAAACCGATTCAGGAATCTGTCGGGTTTTTGTGGTTGCGCGGAGGATGGGGACCGTTCTTCTTCCCCTAAAGCGGGAAGCTCTCCCGGATGAGCTGTGCTAGGGGCAACCGACGGTGAAACTTCAGCAGGCATCATGATGGGTTGAGGAGATGGGAAGGAAACCTCTTCGGCCTGAGTCGGAATGGAAACGGCTGCTCTGGGGGTCACCTCTGGAGCAGATGTTGGGACGGGGGTTGGAACTGGAGAGGGAGTTGGAACTGGAGAGGGGGTTGGTGTGGGTTCAGGGGTTGGTGTGGGTTCAGGGGGGGCAATATAATCAGGATCGACAATCCCTCTCGTCTGAAGGACAGATAGCTCGTTCCGGAGGAGTTTAGACAAGGGATCTTGTCCATTGGGCTCGTAATGAATGACCTGTACCGTGCTGTTAAACACATTTTTGATCACTTGCCCCTGATCATTCAGAACCTCCAACTGAACCCAGTTTTTACCTGGCTTGAACCCCTTGAGATATAAGGGCTGCCAGCGATCGATGAGGAAACTGTCCCCATTAATGGTGCAGCGGATTTTCCAGTCAGGAACATCGTCTGTAGAATCTGCCCTGGCTACCAGATGAATTGGAGCATTGGCGAGGTAGAAATCTAACAGGATGGGTTCTGCGCCATAAGTTCCGATCGGTTGCCCATAGGTAAGTAGGGGGAGCCCTGGATCAGGGATTTGTTCCTGGGTTTTAGCGTAGATGTGAAAGGTGACTTGAGCATAAGCCCCTTCGTTTTTGAAGCTTTCATCCCAGGGGTGGGCCGCAACGACACGCAGAGTATGGCTTCCTGGAGCTAAGTGTTCCATGAGTAAAGGCTCATCAACTTGATAAACCGTTTTGTACAGTTGGTGATCTAGAAAGACCTGTAGATGGGGACCTAATTTGAGCTGTTTATCTTGGAACAAAGGGAGGTCGCGGGACTGGAGGCGTACCGTAATACTGTCTTCTGACAGAACTTGATCGGGACGGGGGCTTAAAATCTTGACCTGGGGCTGATAGGTTTCCAGGTTCTGGCGCAGTTCCTGCAGAACTTTCGGTGGTGCAACTTCAGCAATTTTGGCTGAGACCCGATTAATCGTCTGCCGACTTCGAGATGGAGTCTCAGAATTGAACCCTCCAGAGGAGTTAGATCCACTGGAACAGGCCAGCAGGCTCAGCATTAGACCTACTGCCAGCACAGATAAAATCAGATGTTTTAAGACAAACCACTGCCGTTTGATCGAATACACGCAGCAAACACTCCTGAGAAATCAGCCCCTCGAGGTAACTATAGCCGACTGGGTCTACCAACTTCATATCTGCCCCAGGGGCAAATCCTTCATCTTTAGACATTACAACGGGATACGGACCATTGAAATTTGTAAATGCGTTCTATACAGCATCTTGATTTCTAATTGTGAATTGGCCGCAATTATAGGTATAGTCTGGCTTTACTCAGTTTGAATTATTATTAAGTGCTACAAAAGACGATGTGACGAACGACTTATAATTCACGTTGAAACTCTCCCCAGATGAATTTCTGGGGTGGATTAATCCTCGTTCCTTCCTTGTCTAAGAGAGGAGAGTCTCAATGGCAGTTAGTCCACAGGAGCGAGAGTCAAAGGCAAGAGTTGTCGTCGATAACGACCCCGTTTCCACTTCCTTCGAGAAGTGGGCACAGCCTGGTCACTTCGACCGTACCCTTGCCCGAGGCCCCAAAACCACCACCTGGATTTGGAACCTCCACGCTCTCGCCCATGATTTTGATAGTCATACTAGTGACCTGGAAGATGTGTCTCGCAAAATCTTCAGCGCACACTTCGGCCACCTGGCTGTTGTGTTTGTCTGGTTGAGCGGCATGTATTTCCACGGTGCTCGTTTTTCAAACTATGAGGCCTGGTTGGCTAATCCGCTTGCAGTTAAGCCCAGCGCTCAAGTGGTATGGCCAATTGTTGGGCAAGAAATTTTGAATGCAGATGTTGGCGGCGGCTTCCATGGAATTCAGATCACCTCTGGATTCTTCTATCTCTGGCGGGCTGCTGGATATACAAATACATTTCAGCTTTACTGCACCGCGATTGGCGGTCTGGTAATGGCTGCTCTAATGCTGTTTGCTGGCTGGTTCCACTACCACAAGCGGGCTCCAAAGCTGGAGTGGTTCCAGAATGCTGAGTCAATGCTCAACCACCATCTGGCTGGTCTGTTTGGTCTGGGCTCCTTGGCCTGGGCTGGTCACCAAATCCATGTGTCGTTGCCGATCAACGCCATGCTGGATGCTGGTACCCCTGCTAACCAGATTCCTTTGCCCCATGAGTTCATCCTGAACTCCAGCTTGATGGCGAAAATCTACCCCAGCTTTGCTGAGGGCCTGACACCATTCTTCACGCTGGACTGGGGTAAGTATGCAGATTTCCTGACCTTCAAAGGGGGTCTGAATCCAGTTACAGGTGGCTTGTGGTTGACCGATACGGCTCACCATCACTTGGCGATCGCCGTCATGTTCATCGTTGCTGGCCACATGTACCGTACGAACTGGGGTATCGGTCATAGCATCAAGGAAATGCTGGAAGCCCACAAGGATCCCGTCATGATCTCGGGTGAGGGGCACAAGGGTCTCTATGAAGTGCTTACCACTTCCTGGCATGCCCAACTGGCCATTAACCTGGCGATCGGGGGTTCTGTGACCATCATCACGGCCCAGCACATGTATGCGATGCCACCTTATCCATACATTGCTACTGACTACGCAACTCAGCTCTCCATCTTTACCCACCACATGTGGATCGGCGGCTTCATGATCGTCGGTGGAGCTGCTCATGGTGCCATCTTTATGGTGCGTGACTATGATCCGGTTGTGAATCAGAACAACGTTCTAGACAGTATGCTTCGGCATCGGGATGCGATCATTTCCCATCTGAACTGGGTTTGTATTTTCCTTGGCTTCCATAGCTTCGGACTTTACATTCACAACGACACGATGCGAGCTCTGGGTCGTCCCCAAGACATGTTCTCTGATTCTGCAATTCAGCTGCAGCCTATCTTTGCCCAGTGGGTTCAGCATCTGCATACCCTGGCACCCGGTGGTACTGCCCCTCAGGCTTTGGCTCCGACCAGCCTTGCCTTTGGTGGTGATCTGGTTGCCATTGGTGGCAAAGTGGCCATGATGCCGATCACCCTCGGTACGGCTGACTTCCTGGTTCACCATATTCATGCCTTCACCATCCATGTGACGGTATTGATTCTGCTGAAGGGTGTTCTGTTCGCCCGTAGTTCTCGTCTGGTGCCTGATAAAGCTAACCTTGGCTTTGGCTTCCCTTGCGATGGCCCAGGTCGGGGTGGTACCTGTCAGGTTTCTGGTTGGGACCACGTTTTCCTCGGTCTGTTCTGGATGTACAACTCGATCTCAGTTGTGATTTTCCACTTCAGTTGGAAGATGCAATCTGATGTTTGGGGTTCTGTATCACCCGACGGAACTGTTTCCCACATTACTAACGGCAATTTTGCCGAAAGTGCGTTGACCATCAATGGTTGGTTGCGTGATTTCCTGTGGGCGCAAGCTTCTCAGGTGATTGGCTCCTACGGTTCAGCTCTGTCTGCTTATGGCTTGCTGTTCCTAGGTGCGCACTTTGTGTGGGCGTTCAGCCTGATGTTCCTGTTTAGTGGTCGCGGCTACTGGCAAGAACTGATTGAGTCTATTGTTTGGGCTCATAACAAGCTGAAGGTAGCGCCTTCTATCCAGCCTCGCGCTCTGAGCATTATTCAGGGTCGTGCTGTTGGGGTGGCTCACTACCTACTGGGAGGAATTGTGACCACTTGGTCGTTCTTCCTGGCTCGCATTATTTCAGTAGGATAAGGGCGAGGAGGATTCTGTAACCCTATGGCAACTAAATTCCCTAAGTTTAGCCAGGACCTCGCTCAAGATCCGACAACTCGTCGGATCTGGTACGGGATCGCCACGGCTCACGACTTTGAAAGCCACGATGGCATGACCGAAGAGAATCTGTATCAGAAGATCTTCGCGACTCATTTCGGCCACGTTGCAATCATCTTCCTGTGGGCATCCGGCCTCCTGTTCCATGTCGCCTGGCAAGGTAACTTCGAGCAGTGGACCAAAGATCCGCTGAACGTTCGTCCCATCGCTCACGCGATTTGGGATCCCCACTTCGGTAAGCCTGCGATCGATGCCTTCACCCAAGGCGGTGCTTCCGGGCCGGTTGATATTGCCTACTCTGGTGTCTACCATTGGTGGTACACCATCGGGATGCGTGCTAACAGTGACCTCTATATGGGTGCTGTCTTCCTGCTCATCCTGTCGGCAATCTTCCTGTTTGCTGGCTGGCTGCACCTGCAACCCAAGTTCCGTCCCAGCCTGGCCTGGTTTAAGAATGCTGAATCTCGCCTGAACCATCACCTGGCAGGTCTGTTCGGTGTTAGCTCCCTGGCTTGGGCCGGTCACCTGATTCACGTTGCGATTCCCGAATCTCGCGGGCAGCATGTGGGTTGGGACAACTTCCTGAGCACCATGCCTCATCCTGCCGGTTTGGCTCCGTTCTTTACCGGTAACTGGGGTGTCTATGCTCAGAGCCCTGATACTGCAAGCCATGTTTTCGGTACCTCTCAGGGTGCTGGAACGGCAATCCTGACCTTCCTAGGTGGGTTCCATCCTCAAACCGAGTCTCTCTGGTTGACGGATATGGCTCACCACCACCTGGCGATCGCGGTGTTGTTCATCGTTGCTGGCCACATGTACAAGACCAACTTTGGGATTGGACATAGCATCAAGGAAATTCAGGAAGCCCATAATCCACCCAAGGGCACGCCTTTCGGTGGCATGATTGGCGACGGTCATAAAGGCATTTATGACACCTACAACAACTCGTTGCACTTCCAGTTGGGTTGGCACCTGGCTTGCCTGGGTGTTGTGACCTCCTTGGTGGCGCAGCACATGTACTCGATGCCTTCCTATGCCTTCATTGCGAAGGATTTCACGACCCAGGCTGCGCTGTACACCCATCACCAGTACATTGCTGGATTCCTGATGGTTGGTGCGTTTGCTCACGGTGCTATCTTCTTCGTTCGGGATTACGATCCAGAAGCGAATAAGAATAACGTTCTGGCCCGGATGCTGGAGCACAAAGAGGCTCTTATCTCTCACCTGAGCTGGGTTTCCCTCTTCCTGGGCTTCCATACCCTGGGTCTGTACGTCCACAACGATGTTGTGGTTGCTTTCGGAACTCCCGAGAAGCAGATCCTGATTGAACCCGTGTTTGCTCAGTTTATCCAGGCTGCCCACGGCAAGCTGCTGTATGGCTTCGACACCCTGTTGTCTAATCCTGACAGTATTGCCAGCACCGCTTGGCCCAACCATGGTGATGTCTGGTTGCCAGGTTGGCTGGATGCGATTAACAGTGGTGCAAACTCACTGTTCCTGACGGTTGGCCCTGGCGACTTCTTGATTCACCATGCGATCGCCCTGGGTCTCCATACCACCACTTTGATTCTGGTCAAGGGTGCGTTGGATGCTCGCGGTTCAAAGCTGATGCCGGATAAGAAAGATTTCGGCTACAGCTTCCCCTGCGATGGCCCTGGCCGTGGCGGTACCTGCGATATCTCCGCTTGGGATGCGTCCTACCTGGCCACCTTCTGGATGCTGAATACCATTGGTTGGGTAACCTTCTACTGGCACTGGAAGCATCTGGGTATTTGGCAGGGTAACGTTGCTCAGTTCAATGAGTCCTCGACTTATATCATGGGCTGGCTGCGGGACTATCTCTGGTTGAACTCGGCTCAGCTGATTAATGGGTACAATCCCTACGGCATGAACAATCTGGCTGTTTGGGCCTGGATGTTCCTCTTTGGGCATCTGATCTGGGCGACTGGATTCATGTTCCTGATTAGCTGGCGTGGTTACTGGCAAGAGTTGATCGAGACCCTGGTTTGGGCTCACGAGAACACTCCGCTGGCCAACCTGGTCCGCTGGAAAGACAAGCCTGTTGCTCTGTCTATTGTTCAGGCTCGTCTCGTCGGTCTCACCCACTTCGCGGTTGGTTACATTGTGACCTATGCGGCATTCCTGATTGCTTCAACAGCAAGTAAGTTCGGTTGATCTAACATCGGCAGTTAGTTAGCCAAACAAAAATCCCCTATCTTCGGGTAGGGGATTTTTTTTATGGTTTCTTCAAATATGGCAGCCTAGAACCTGGGATTTCTGGGTAAAGAGCAGGTTCTCCCGGTAATCGACAGGACAATCGATGACTGTGGGAATGGGTTGGAGGAGTGCTTCTTTGAGGATGGGAACCAGATCGGTTGCTGCTTCTACCCGATAGCCCTTTAAGCCCATACTTTCTGCCAGTTTGACAAAATCTGGGTTGCCGAATTTGATGAAGTTAGATTCCCCGAAGTGGTTTTGCTGCTTCCATTCGATCAGGCCATAGCCCCCATCGTTGAAGATAATCGTGACGAAGGGAGTGCCAACCCGCAATGCGGTTTCCAATTCCTGACAGTTCATCATAAAACCCCCATCCCCAGTCACAGCCACCACTTTGCGATCGGGATAGACCAGTTTGGCGGCAATTGCCCCTGGAATGGCAATTCCCATGGCAGCAAAGCCGTTGGAAATAATACAGGTGTTGGGTTGATTACAGTGGTAGTGTCGAGCCATCCACATCTTGTGGGCTCCAACGTCACTAATCGCGATGTCTGCTGGCCCCATGATCTGGCGCAAATCATAAATCATCTTTTGGGGTTTGACGGGGAAGCCTGCGTCATTGGCATAGTATTCAAAGTCAGCCTGAAGAGAGGCTTTGACTTCAGTCACATAGGGGTCTGCCTTGTCCGGTCGCCGAACTCGGCTGAGAATCTCCTGCAGGGAATCGGAAATATCACCAGTGACTTCTGAAAGGGTGGTGTAGCAACTGTCAACCTCTGCTGGGCTGGCGGCAATGTGGAGGATGGGAATGGTTCCTTCTGGATTCCAGCGTTTAGGCGAATACTCAATGAAATCGTAGCCGATCGCAATCACCAAATCGGCCCGCTCGAACAGGCAACTGATATAGTCCCGTTGCTGTAGCCCGATCGTCCACATAGAGAGGGGATGGGTATAAGGGATGATTCCTTTACCCATAAATGTATTGGCCACAGGAATCTGGAGCTGGGTGGCGAAATTCGTTACCGCTTCGCTGGCGTGGGCTCGAATCGCCCCATTGCCGACCAGAATAATCGGGTGTTGGGCATTAGAAATGGCAGCGGCGGCAGTTTCAATACTGGAGAAGGAGGCGAAAACCTTTTCTAGTTGGCCTGTACTCAGGGCTTCGCCAGGGGCTTCCATGGCCGCAATGTTTTCCGGTAAGTCGATATGAACGGCTCCGGGCTTTTCGCTCTGGGCCAGCTTGAAAGCTTTCCGCACAATCTCTGGTGTGATGCTGGGGCGGACAATCTGGGCATTCCACTTGGTGACTGGTGCGAACATGGCGACCAGATCCAGGTATTGGTGAGAGTCCAGGTGCATGCGATCGGTCCCCACCTGACCCGTAATGGCCACTAAAGGTGCGCCATCCAGGTTGGCATCGGCCACGCCAGTCATGAGGTTTGTGGCCCCTGGCCCCAGGGTAGAGAGACAGACGCCAGCTTGCCCGGTCAGCCGACCATACACATCTGCCATGAAGGCTGCTCCCTGTTCGTGGCGGGTGGTAATGAACTGAATGGAAGAGTTTTTCAGGGCCTGCAGCACCTCCAGGTTTTCCTCGCCGGGTAAGCCAAACACGTAACGAACGCCCTCTTTTTCCAGACATTGGACTAACAACTCGGCGGTGTTCATGGATTTTCTCCTAAACCTTGCATGGTGTGCTGCAGATGGGATTGGCCTGGATAGAAGCTTGATTGATCACGCTTCTATCGGATCCAAACCGTTTTAATGTTGACGAATTCGTGGATGCCCTGGATGCCCAACTCGCGCCCGTAACCAGAGCGTTTGATCCCCCCGAAAGGCAAGCGAGGGTCAGATTTGACGATGCCGTTGATGAAAACAGCACCGGCTTCCAGTTCGCTGACCAGCCGATCGCACTCTTCCGGATCTTGAGTCCAACCGCTGGCCCCCAGACCGAAAGAGGTGCTGTTGGCCAGGTCGATCGCCTCATCCAGGGTTTTGACTCGGAACAGGAGCGCTACAGGGCCAAAAAATTCCTCCTGGTAGGCTGGACTGCCTACAGGAAAGTCAGTCAGGATGGTGGGGGGATAGAAATTGCCCCGTTGCAGGGGGAGATCCAACGTAGCCCGGATGGCCCCCGGATTCCCTCCGGTTAATACCCGTGCGCCCTGCCGGATGCAGGTTTGCACCTGACGATCCAGGTCATTCAAAATGGTGGGAGTGGCCAGAGGCCCGATGTGGGTATCCAGGCGCATGGGATCTCCCAGTTTCAGGGCTTTAAATTTTTCCACCAGGCGCTGGGCAAAAGCATCGAAGAGGGTATCCACGACAATAAACCGCTTGGCGGCAATGCAGGATTGGCCGTTGCCGAGCATGCGAGTGGTAGTGGCAGCAGTGGTCGTCGATTCCAGATCAGCGCTCTCCATGACAATAAAGGGATCGCTGCCCCCTAATTCGAGTACGGTTTTCTTCAGATGTTTACCTGCGTTTGCGGCCAGACTGGCTCCAGCAGGCTCGCTACCGGTCAGAGTTGCGGCTTTTATCCGATCGTCAGCGACCAGATCAGCCACCTGGTCAGCTCCAATCAGCAGGGTCTGGAAAACGCCAGCAGAAAACCCAGCCTGCAGAAAAATACGTTCGATCGCCAGCGCACATTGGGGCACATTGGAGGCATGTTTCAACAGGCCCACATTCCCTGCCATCAGGGCGGGTGCGGCAAAGCGGAATACCTGCCAGAAAGGGAAGTTCCAGGGCATGACAGCCAGAATGGCTCCCAGCGGCTGATAGCGAATGAAACTGGACCCAGCATCTGTGGCGACAGGAACATCAGCCAGAAACTCTGGAGCCTGATCCGCATAGTAGCGACAGACCAGGGCACATTTTTCGACTTCGGCGATCGCTGCGGTCAGTGGTTTACCCATTTCCAGGGTGATCAGCTGACCCAGAGGCTCGCGCTTCTCTTCCAGGATCTTGGCGGCCCGGTGCATCCAGGCCGATCGTTGGGAGAGGGAAGTATGGCGGTATGACTCAAAAATGTATTGTGCAAGTTCCAGTTTCGATTCGATTTCGGCACCGGTTAACGCCTGGAAAACTTTAACTGTGACGCCGGTTGCCGGGTTAATGGTGGCGATGCTCATCGCAGGATGACTCCAAGTAATAGGGTGCAGGCTTCCCGTTAAGTTGCGAGTGACACTATAAGGCTGGGATCTGGACGGAGAAGAGAATCGATCACGGGGCTGTAGCCCGGGAGTGCAAATCGATATTCATAAGGTAACGGTAAGTGGAGGCTGAGACCTTTCCTTTTTATAAAAGCGTCAGCTTTTGCTGGCTGCTGTTTTCTAGGTTATGGCTGTTTTCTAGGCTATGTTTAATTTAATTGTGCCCAGCTCTTGATCCACAGGTATCAGGGGTTGCCCCTTAGCATGGCGTTATTTTTAAGAGCCAAGCTCAAAAAAGAAAATTAAATTTACTTTGGGGGGCATGGGAATGACAGCAATCCTGAGACAGGTAGAGCGGATGTTGCTTCTGAACTCTGGTTCTCTCAAGACCCCTCCAGCAGTCTGTGAAATGCTGCTTTTACCATTAATCGTTGGGGAATCCCGATCACGAATTGCTAAGATTTGAATGCTGGAAAATAAATGATTCTCCCGATTAAATCAATCGAGTCTATCTTTGATACTTTTTGATCCTGAAACTAGGGGTTGTTCAGTGATGAACCTCAACCCTTAAAGGATTCTATTTCATCCCCAGTAATGTAGAGTCACTGCTTTTAATCCTGCCAATATCAACAGATTTTTTCGCCGTCTTGTCAGGTATAGGTTAGCCTATAGCCAGAATTCCTGAAATAGCCAGAATGCTTAATCTGGTTTATGTTGATTTGCCAGAATTCGAATCAGTTTGTGTTAAAAAGTTGAGCAACTATTTCCTATGTGGTGAGAGGAGATGCAGAGCATGGTATCTAAAAGGCATCAAGTGTTAATCAATCAGGCATATGGCTGCCACTCACATCAACAATTAAAGCGAATCAGTCCGATCCTTGGCATTGGGTTGATGATCTTGAATGCTGCCGGTTCTGCCAGTTCCCAAACCACGGCATTGCCGCAGGACTCTGCAGGCTCCTCTTCCAGGGGTGTTGTGAATCGAGACTACAACCGCCTGGGCAGTATTTTGGCTGGTCAAATTAATCAGCTTGGCGGGAACATTGCCTTAAGAGAAGCGAGCCTAGGTGTTCGCTCGGCCCCCCAAACTACTCCGGCAGCACCAGTTTCCACTCGTGTTGCTGTTGTTACCCCTGCCGCTTCGAGCGGGGTGAATCGGGACTATAACAGCCTGGGCAGTGTTGTGGCGGCTCGGATTAATCAACTGGGTGGCAGTGTTGCCTTAACTGAGTCGATCGTAATTAGCTCGAATTCCAGCACCATGCAGCCTTCTGCCCAAGGCGTGGAGTTTTCCAGATTCTCCTCAGGTCCATTAAATTCTGAAATTACCGGATTAACGAATCTTGGATTGGGCCATTCCCTTTCGGGGCGGTCTGAGCCCAGTTCTTCTCGGTCGGCGGTGATTCTGGCTCAGGTGATCCCAGCCAGTGTGGAGAATGCCAAATCCCTGGAACTCATTGCCCAGGCTCCTACAGCCAGCCCTGAAGACATCCAGAAACGGCTGTTGGACTATCAAAGGCTGACAAACTTTGGAGATATTTTCCGTGGGTCGCCAGCGATCACCCTCTCTAACCCCTCTGGGTTCGGAGCGGATGACAACACCCTGTTTGCCTCTGCTACGTTTCAATCCCGAACCCGGTCTACCAATAAAACGGACGGAGCCCTGGGTTTTGGAGTGGGGGTATTGAATTCTGTGGAGACGGTAGGGGTAGAGGCCAGTTATACCATTGCCAGTTTTGGGACCAGTCGTTCATTTGGTGCAGGCGGCTTCAATTTGAAGGTGCACCGACAGTTTGAAAATGATTTCGCGATCGCCCTGGGTTGGAACGGTGTGATCACGATCGACGATCCCTTTGGGGATTTCAAGGATAGTGTGTATGGTGTGGTGACAAAGGTTTTCCGAACCCAGGAGAGTCTTAATGATCCCCTCAGTCGGGTAGCTGTTTCCTTTGGGGTTGGCAGTGGCCAGTTCCGTTCGGAGGCAGATATTCGTAATCGGGTCAACACCGCTGGCATTTTTGGTAGTGTCGCGGTGCGAGTGGTGGATCAGGCCAGTGCGATCGTGGAATGGACGGGACAGGATCTGGCGATCGGATTTTCCTTTGTGCCGCTGAAAGATATTTACTGGACCATTACCCCGGCGGTTCGTGATATTACGGGAGCAGGGGATGGGGCGCGCTTTGTGTTAGGAACCAGTATTGGAATCCAGTTTTAGTTGTTCATCTTGACGTTAGCCGTAGAGTGGAAAGCCATGCGTAAACTATTCCTCTTGAGTCTCGGGCTCTGGGTTCTGGGTGGGGTGTCGTTGACTGCTCCAGCCTTGGCCCAGGTGAGTAATGGGTCGGATGTGAGTGGGACCAACGTGAACAATGGTCCTGCGATTTTTGGGTCCAGTAATGCTGGGGGTAGCTTGTCCGATGTGTTAGCGGCTGCAGGGGCAACGGCCAATGCGGCGGATGGGTTGTTGGGAGGGCCATCGGCCAGTTATCCTACGACTGAAGATCGGGTTGCCAGGACTAAGCAATTGGTGGCTCAGGCACCGCCCCTCAGTCCAGAGACCCGAGATGCGCTGGTGAAACTGCGAGACTATTTGCGCAGCTTGAGTTCTGAGCCCCGGCCCAATCTGAGGGCGATGGATAATAAGGTCCGACCTGCTGTAACCACACTGGCTAAGGATGTGGCTGCTGCTGATGCCGCCTGTAAGGCTCAGGGTGGTTCTGCCTGTGAGACTTATAACGATCTGGCCAGCCGCACAATTGTGTTTCTAGATGCTCTGGATGCCCTGGATGGGGCCTTAAAAGCCAGTCTGCCCATCGCCCGTACTTTCTAGCCCTTTCAGCCGCTCTTTTCAACCTGCCCATGAATGGCTTTCAGCAATCTGAATTAATTATTGAGGCGGGGCGGACAGAAAAGCAGTACTGGCGTGACTTGTGGCGCTACCGGGAGCTGTTTTATTTTCTGGCCTGGCGAGATATTCTGGTGCGTTATAAGCAGACGACGATCGGGGTCGCCTGGGCATTGTTGCGTCCCTTTTTAACGATGATCGTGTTTACGATTGTCTTTGGCAAATTGGCAAAATTGCCTTCAGAGGGGGTTCCCTATCCAATTCTGGTTTTTGCTGCCATGTTGCCCTGGCAGTTCTTTTCGAATGCCCTGGGAGCCTGTAGCGAAAGTCTGGTCAGTAATGCTAACCTGATTGCCAAAATCTACTTTCCCCGCCTGATCATCCCGGCCAGTTCCGTGATCGTCAGTTTTGTGGATTTCCTCATCTCTGGCATTATTCTGCTGGCGTTAATGGCCTGGTACAATTTCGTCCCCCATTGGCGCATTGTCACCCTGCCGATTTTCATTGGCATTGCTTTTGTAGCCGCGATCGGGACTGGCCTTTGGCTAGCGGCGCTGAACGTTAAGTATCGAGACTTTCGTTATATCGTGCCCTTTATCATTCAGTTTGGTCTTTATATTTCGCCAGTGGGATTCAGCAGTAGCATTGTGCCGGAGCGCTGGCGCTTGTTATACTCCCTGAACCCGATGGTGGGGGTGATTGATGGGTTTCGCTGGGCCATTCTGGGTGGGGAATCCAGGCTGTACTGGCCAGGATTTCTGCTCTCTACCCTGCTAGTTTTCTTTTTCTTTATCAGTGGAATTTGGTACTTTCGCAGGACAGAACGCACTTTTGCCGACGTAATTTAAATAGGTCTGAGAATGTGTCTGATACGCTGATTCGAGTTGAAAACCTGGGCAAGCGCTACATCATTGGGCATCAACAGCGAGAACCCTACAGGACCCTACGCGATACCCTGGCTCATCAGTTTCGCGCCTTAAATCGAGTCTTCCTGCAGGCCTTTGGGGACAAGCCTCCCGTATCCCGCTATGAAGAGTTCTGGGCCTTAAAAAATATTTCGTTTGAAATTCAGCGGGGCGATCGGGTGGGGATTATTGGCCGGAATGGGGCCGGTAAATCTACCCTCCTGAAGATCCTCAGCCGAATCACTGAACCCACGATCGGGCGAGTTGGCTTGCGGGGCCGTGTGGCTAGTTTGTTGGAGGTGGGCACCGGGTTTCACCCAGAGCTAACGGGACGGGAAAATATTTACCTGAACGGGGCCATCCTGGGCATGGGCAAGACGGAGATCTCCCGTAAGTTTGATGAGATTGTGGCCTTTGCTGAGGTGGAGCGGTTTCTCGATACGCCGGTCAAACGGTACTCTTCTGGGATGTACGTGCGTCTGGCCTTTGCGGTCGCAGCCCATCTGGAACCAGAGATCTTAATTGTGGATGAAGTGCTGGCGGTCGGGGATATGGCCTTTCAGAGTAAGTGCCTCGGCAAGATGGAATCGGTGGCCACCCAGGAAGGCCGGACGGTGCTCTTTGTCAGCCACAATATGCAGGCTGTTTCCCAACTGACCAATCGCTGTATCGTACTGGCAGAAGGACGGCAGAAGTTTGATGGCCGGACCGAGCAGGCCGTGATGACCTACCTTCTGGCTCAGCGGTCCAGCGTAGAAGAGCCCGCAACCTACCAAGCTCCGGTTGAGAAGGAGAGCAACTATGTGGCTTGGGCCAGGGTTTGTACCTCCGAGCCTCAGGGATTGCATTGTTGGGGAGAAGCGATCGTCTTTGAGTTTGGCCTGGAAATCAACTACCCCCAGGAGAGCTTGTGCTTTTCATTTCAGGTGGTGAATGCCCATCAACAGCCTGTGATTCACCAGTGGATTTTTGATTCGGACATGCCTTTTGGGCGGCAGGCAGGTCTGGTGGTTTTGAAGTGTTGTATTCCCAAGCTCAGGTTGTATATGGGCAACTATGATGTCACAACCTGGTTCTCTGAGAGGCGCGGAGGCGTGATGACCGAGAGCTTAACCAACATTTGTGCGTTTCAAGTGACGATGGAAGGGGTCGCCAGGCAGGAATATGAGTGGCAAATGAATACCTGCGTTTATTTGGAGGATTCGAACTGGGTGATTGGTGGATAGAAATGATCCTGATTGTGAAGGGTAACGAAAATTTTTCTGTGCTAAAGATATGGTCATTAAGAGCTTAATTAAAACCTCACTGAGACGGTTAAACCTGCAGCTAAGTCGAGTGGATGCTGTGCAGCCGCCTATCCATCCGGAATTTCCGCCTGATTTCAGCGCTGCAGAAATCCAGATGATTCAAACGGCTCGACCCTACACCATGACTAGCCTGGAAAGAATGTATGCCCTAATTCAGGCCGTCAAATATATCAGCCAGCATCAAATAGAAGGTGAGATTGTGGAGTGTGGGGTGTGGCGAGGAGGCAGCATGATGCTGATTGCGAATACCCTCAGTGCAATGCAGGATCAAACTCGAAATCTCTACTTGTTTGATACGTTTTCTGGCATGGCCAAGCCCTCCGATAAAGATGTGAGCTATGAAGGGTTATCTGCACTAGAGATCTTTACCGAGAATCATGGTAACGATTCAGGATCTGCTTGGTGTTATGCCTCTTTAGAAGAAGTGAAACAAATCCTGAGTCAGACCCATTACGATCAGCAGAAAATTCATTTTGTTCCCGGTAAGGTGGAGGAAACGATTCCGCAGCAGGCCCCCGAGAAGATCGCCCTTTTGAGATTAGATACAGACTGGTACGAGTCTACCCGGCATGAGTTGATTCATCTCTTTCCCCGCCTTTCAACCCATGGGGTAATTATTATTGATGATTACGGATTTTGGCAGGGAGCAAGGTTGGCTGTTGATGAGTATCTGGAGCAGAATAACCTCAAGATACTTTTGAATCGAATTGATGATACCGGTAGGATTGCGGTCAAGCTCTAAATCTGCAATGGAAGCAACTCCCATCACAGAATTCTTAAAAAGCCCCCTGACTGGCAGGACCAATATCCTATTGGAAACAACTCTGGATTGTCAGAAAATTATCCAGGCTTATCAACAGGATTATGGGGACGCGATCGCCCTAGCGCCATATTTTTCTGACTTAGATCAAGTCAAGATCTATCGATGTCTAGATACGGGATATCGATTCTATTATCCGTTTGAACTGGCTGCTGATAGTGACTTTTATGCCAGGTTACAAACCTCAGGCTCCTATTACAGCCTCAGGCTGGAACATCAGATTGCTACGCAATTTTTCCGACCTTCGGAATCGGTTTTAGAAATTGGTTGCGGGATTGGTTTATTCCTGCAACAGTTGCAGCAGAAGGGACTGATCTGTACTGGTTTAGAGTTGAATCAGCAGGCTGTCCAAACCGCCTGTGCTCAAGGCTTGCATGTGATCAATCAGGAGATTGGTGAACATGCAGAGAACCATGCAGAGAGTTATGATATCGTCTGTTTTTTTCAGGTTCTGGAGCACATTCCCCAGGTACGACCGTTCATCCAGGCTGCCCTGGCTGTCTTGAAACCGGGAGGAAAATTAATTGTGGGCGTTCCCAATAACAATCCATTCCTGTTTGAACATGATTGTTATCATGCTTTAAATTTGCCTCCCCATCACATGGGCTTGTGGGATACCCAATCCTTGACCAGCCTGCAAGATGTGTTTAATCTTCAACTGGATCACCTGCTGGTTGAACCGCTCCAGTTTCAGGATTATGACCATTATTTCAGGCTGCAAGCCGAGCATTTGGCAGCACAATCCTGGTTTCTGGGACAAATCAGCAAGTTTGTCTGGCTGCAGTTGCGGCCTACCCGCATCCGCCTGTGGTTGCAAGCCGTGATGGGTCGATCGCGAGAGGGGCGCAATTTATTAGCGGTTTATACCAAAACCTAGTTTTGCCTGACTATTCTGCCTGACTATGTTGTTTTACCCGGTGCATGCTGATGGTGACTGAAACCTATCCGAGTCGGCCTGATGTCCTGGAGAGGCAGGTTTACCAGCCCCAGTCTCCTCAAGAGGCGTTTATTGTTCCCCTGGTTAAGCATCATGTGGAGCAGGCGTTGGCGATCTGTGGACCAGCCTCCACACCCGTTGCCTGCGTTCTGGATGTGGGATGTGGTCGTCAGCCTTTTCGATCGTTGCTGGAAGGGATGGGCTATACCTATCTGAGCCTGGACGCCCAGCAAAATCCAGAGGGGACGGTGGATGTGGTGGGTGACATCGATCGCCCCCTACCGACCCAGTTAACCCGTGCCCAGCCCTTTGACCTGATTTTCTGCACCGAGGTGATGGAGCATGTGGCGAACTGGACCATGGCGTTTGACAACTTTGCCCAACTGCTCCCACCGGGAGGGCGGCTCCTGATCACCTGCCCTTTCTTCTACCCCTTGCATGAGGAGCCCTACGATTTCTGGCGGCCTACTGTTCATGCCCTGCATTACTTTGGTCGTCAGAGCGGATTTAAAGTGCTGCATCAGGTGCAGGCGGGCGATGGCTGGGATATCCTGGGAACCCTGATCAGTGCCTGTTCCAACGCACCCGTTCGGGCAACCTGGGGCGATCGCCTGCTCAGCCGCCTGGTAACCCATGGTCGAAACCTGCTTTTCCGCTTACTGGTCAGCCAGCGCCTGCAAACTTCGGTGCGTTTGGTGGGGCCGTTCTATCAGGCCAATGTAATGGTGTTTGAGAAATTGTGAGGATTTGTTTCATTGCCGCCAACGAGTATGCCCCCTGGGGTGGAAGCGAGGAACTCTGGTTTCGGAGTGCCCTGCGTCTGGCCCAGCAGGGATTTGCTGTCACCGTTGGGGTGAAAGCCTGGAAGCCTGAAGCAAGCCAGATTGCTGCCCTAGAAGCTGCCAACTGCCAGGTGGTCCGACGCCGATCGCCCACCACCCTGCCCCAGCGGCTGCTGTCCCGACTGCAACGCTGGCAGGGCCATGATCCCCTGCTGGATGACCACAGGCCCGATCTGGCTGTGATTTCCCAGGGGAATAATCTGGATGGTTGGGGCTGGATGGAAGCCTGTCAGGGGCGGCAAATTCCCTATGGGGTGATCTCCCAGGCGGCAGCGGAGAACTTCTGGCCACCGGATGACCTGGCTGTGAAACTGGCTGCCCTGTATCAAGCAGCCCGCAAGTGCTTTTTTGTCTCCCAGGCCAATCTCAAGCTGACCCTCAAGCAACTCGCGATCGACCTGCCCCAAGCCCAGGTGGTGGCGAATCCCTTCAATGTACCCTTTACCACCCAATTGCCCTGGCCCCAGCCGAAGGAACCGTTGCAACTGGCCTGTGTGGCCCGATTAGATCCGGTGGCTAAGGGTCAGGATTTGTTGTTTGAGGTGCTGCGAACTCAAAAGTGGCGCGATCGTCCCCTGCAGATTTCCCTCTTTGGCAATGGGTCCAATCGGCAAACCCTGGAACAGCTACAGCAACTCTGGCAGGTGGACGCCATCCAGTTTGGGGGCTTTGTGCCGGATGTGGTTTCCATTTGGAAGACCCACCATGCCCTGATGTTACCTTCCCGCTATGAAGGCTTGCCTCTCAGCCTGGTGGAAGCCATGCTCTGTGGCCGTCCTGCGATCGCGACGGATGTGGCGGGCATTGGGGAACTGGTCGAGGACAATCGGACGGGCTTTCTGGCTGTGGCTCCCACCGTCGCCTGTCTGGATGAAGCCCTGGAGCGGGCCTGGCAACGCCGTCACGACTGGTACGAGATGGGACAAGCCGCAGCAGTAGCCGTGCGACGGCAGATTCCTGCAGATCCGGTGGCTGTGTTTGTGGAAGAACTGAAAAGTTTGCTATGACATAAACGCAATCCACGGATGCGACGTTAACCCTATGCAGGTGCTCCATATCAGTCAATCAGATATTGCAGGTGGGGCCGCGATCGCGGCTTACCGGCTGCATCAGGGACTGCTGACCCAAGATTGTGAGTCCCGCATGCTGGTGGGGGTGGCGCGGACGGTCGATCGGCGCATCATTGCCCTGCCGCGACGGCGCTGGCTGGAGAATCAGCTTTTCCGGCTCACCTGGCCCCTGAGTCTGAGTCAGTTACACTGCATCAGCAGCTTTGATATTCCCCGGCATCCCTGCTTCCAGGAGGCCGCGATCCTGAACCTGCACAATTTGCATGATGGCTATTTCAATTACCTGGCCTTGCCAGCCCTGACCCAAGCCAAACCGACAGTGTTCACCCTGCATGACATGTGGAGTTTCACAGGACATTGTGGCTATAGCTACGACTGCGATCGCTGGCAGCGGGGTTGTGGGGCCTGTCCTGACCTGCAGGTGCCTCCAGCCCTCTCCAGAGACACCACCTGGTTGGAATGGCACCTGAAGCAATGGGCGTATCAGCGATCGAAGATGACGATCGTCACCCCCAGTCACTGGTTAGCAGATCAGGCTCGTCGCAGTTTGCTCCAGTCTTTTCCGGTTCAGACGATTCCCTACGGACTGGATACGACCGCCTACCAGCCCCTCGACCCAGTTCAATGTCGGGCTTTGCTGGGAATCTCGCCAGGGCAGCGGGTGCTGATGTTTGCAGCCGCCAGTTTGGGCGATCGGCGCAAAGGGGCTGACTTACTCCTGCAAGCCTTACAACAGCTACCTGCAAGTTTAAAAACTGACCTCTTATTGCTGGTCCTGGGGGAACAGGGAGAAGCCCTAGCGGAGCAGGCAGGCTTGCCGACCTTGCATCTGGGTTACATTAGCCACGATCGAATCAAAGCCATCTGTTACTCCGCTGCAGATCTGTTCGTGTTTCCCACCAGAGCGGATAATCTGCCCCTGGTGGTGCTGGAAAGCATGGCCTGCGGCACGCCCATCGTCTCCTTTCAGGTGGGAGGGGTGCCGGAAATGGTTCGTCCTGGCATCACGGGCTATCTGGCCCCCCCTGAAAATGCGACCGCCCTTGGCCAGGGAATCGTGCAATTACTGGAGGATGAGCGTTTACGGCTACAGCTTGGGCAGAATTGTCGATCGGTGGCTCTGGCCGAGTATGCCTTAGAATTGCAAGCGCAACGATACCTGAGTCTTTATCAGGAGCTTCTATGAAACAGGCCCGATCGACCCTGGTGATTGAACCCGGTTATATCAACCGTCGCTATCTGCGGGATCTGTGGCGACAGCGGGAATTGTTACTGTTCCTGGGCTGGCGCGATATTATGGTGCGCTATAAGCAGACGGCGGTGGGCATGGCCTGGGTGATGATCCGGCCCCTGGTGACGATGGTGGCCTTTACCCTGGTATTTGGCAAGCTGGCTGGTCTGGAGGCCCGATCGCCGGGAGTGCCCTATCCTTTGCTGGTGTTCTCGGCGATGTTGCCCTGGCAACTGTTCGCTGATGCGGTGGGCCGGATCAGTGTCAGTTTGGTGAGCAATGCCCATATTATTTCCAAGGTGTATTTTCCCCGCCTGATTATTCCCCTAAGTGCCCTGTTTGTCTGTTTGATTGATTTTCTAGTGGCAGGGCTGATTTTGCTGGCCATGATGGTGATCTATCACGTGGTACCGGGCTGGCAGATGTTGGCCCTGCCCCTGCTGGTACTGCTGGTGGGGGCTACAGCCCTGGCTCTGGGCCTGTGGTTGGCGGCCCTGAGCACCCGCTATCGGGATCTAACCCAGCTCACCCCCCTGATTCTGCAGTTTGGCCTGTATGTCTCGCCGGTGGGATTCAGTAGTGCCATCGTACCGGAACAATGGCGTTGGCTCTACGGGTTGAACCCTCTGGTGGGGGCGATCGAGGGCTTTCGCTGGGCGATTCTGGGGCAACCCATGTTAGTCTATTGGCCCAGTGTCGGGGTGTCTCTGGCATTAGTGCTGTTGGTCCTGCTCAGTGGGCTCTGGTATTTGCGGCGGATTGAGCGGAGTTTAATTGATGTGATTTGATGAGCCCTCTCCATGTCTGAAGTCGTTATCTGTGCGGAAAACCTGGGCAAGCAGTACTTTCTCAGACGGCAACATCGGTCCCACGATCGCTTGCGGGATGCGATCGTGGCCGGGGTCAGGAGCCTGTGGGCACCCCGAACGGCGGCGATCGCTCCCGAAGAATTTTGGGCCTTGCAAGATATTTCCTTCGAAGTCCGTCAGGGGGAAGTGATTGGCATCATCGGTGGCAATGGGGCTGGGAAATCCACGTTGCTGAAGATTCTGAGCCAGATTATTGAGCCTACGACGGGGCGGGTGACGGTAACCGGGCGGGTCGCCAGTTTGCTGGAAGTGGGGACGGGTTTCCATCCCGATCTGAGTGGGCGGGAGAACGTGTTCCTGAATGGGGCGATTCTGGGCATGGGGCGATCGGAAATTCAGCGGAAGTTCGATGAGATTGTTGAGTTTGCAGGAGTCAGCCGCTTCATTGATACGCCCGTGAAGCATTATTCCTCTGGCATGTATGTTCGGCTGGCGTTTGCAGTCGCTGCTCACCTGGAACCGGATTTATTGATTGTGGATGAAGTGCTGGCGGTGGGGGATGCGGCCTTTCAGCAGAAATGTCTGGGCAAAATGGGGGAAATCTCCCAGGATGAGGGCAAAACGGTCCTCTTTGTCAGTCACAGTATGGGAGCGGTGGAGGCCCTTTGCTCCAAGGCGCTGCTTTTGAGTGGGGGTAAAATTCAGGTCTATGGGGACTGCCACGACGTGGTGTTGTCTTACCTGGAGCCGATTTACCAGAACAAAAATCGCGAGCATCGGTTTTCGGACTGTGTGCGGCGGGGGAACGGTAAGGTTCTGATCACCTCCTTCCACCTGGAATCTCCCGAAGGTCGGACGATCGAGGCAGTGAAATCGGGTGATCCGGTGGTCTTTGCCTTTGGGTTTCGCAATGTCAGCGCCCATGCTGATGAACCCTGCTCCTTTGGGTTCAGCATCCATGTCTCGGCCCACATGGGCCAGGAAATGGGGTTGCACTATGGGTGTCTGTCCAGTTATGCCAGTCATTTTTCCCAGATTTACTTCCGGGACTTGCCCCCAGAGGGAGTGGTCCGCTGTCTATTTTCCGAGTTAACCCTGGCTCCCAATGATTACCTGATCGCCTGCTATATTCTGGTGGGGGATGAAGAAGCGGACAGACCCCAGTTTCCGGTGCCGATTACCGTGATTCCTGGAGATTTTTACCGTACTGGGCAGGTGGCCGAAAAAGAAGTTTGGGGACCGAATTTGATCAAAGGAGAATGGCAGATGACATCCGTTGCCAGGACTCCAGGGTCGCTCACCCCTACTTCTGGGGCAGGAACAGAGTGCTAGCGCGGTTGCCCGTCCTATCCTGTGCGGTTTCCAGATTCATAAGAATTTATCCTTGTTGCGGCTGAGAGTGCTACAACTGCTGAGAGTATTTCAGATGTCTGTGCGATCCCCCACGGCATTGATGATAGAGAACATGGATAGTCAACCCCTCGTCAGCGTTTTGATTCCAACGTACAATCGCTGTCAGTTACTCACTAAGGCCATCAGGAGCGCTCAGATTCAGTCTTATGAGGCTCTGGAGATCATTGTCAGTGACAATGCCTCTCAGGATGAAACGCCAGCGCTGATCCGCCCGATCGCGGCTGCCGATGCACGAGTCCGCTATTTTCGCTTTGATCAGGGGGTAGAGCCAGCCCAAAACTGGCGGAACTGCCTGCACCTGGCGACGGGCAAGTACTGTTTTATCCTCTGTGATGATGATTTTCTGCTGGATCTGGATTACGTAAAAAATAGCGTGGCCCTGCTGGAGAAACATCAGGCCGGATTGCTGGTGACGGATTGTATTTTAGGGACCCATATCCAGGATTACATCTACAATCAGGCGACGAATCTGAGGTTGCCGGAGCACATTCCAGGGCGGGAATTTTTCCTCAAATTTTGGGAAGGCTCCTACAGCCCTCCCGTCATCAGTGGGTTGTTTCACCGGGAACTGGCGATCGCCTGTGATGCCTTCACCGTCGGTGGCACAGCCCTGATGGACATTGAATTGTGGTTAAAGCTGATGTTGTTGACGGATGTGGTCTACAACCCATTTCCCAGTGTGCTCTACTATCAGCACGGGGCCAACTGGTTGTTTTCCATGTCCCTGGACGATCGGCGGATCGACATTCAATTTATTGACCGGGTATTTGAATTTGCCCAGGCCCGATCGGCGTTTCCTTTAGAGGTCTTACTGCCCTGGCGAGCCCGCATGTATCAGTACTACATTCATGTCCATATCCTGAATGAGTGCTTGCGGGTGGGGATTCCAGAGGCAGAATTTGCTGCTTTTGGGGCAGCGGTGGGCGCTCCGGTGGGGATTTCCTACCGGGCCTGTCAACTGGCCTATCGCAGTCGGCAGTCCCGATACTGGCAGTTGATTTCGGATGGACTGGGCCAAGCCTGGCGGATTCCCTGGATTGTCCAGCTCTACAAATTTGCAAAAGACAAGATCAAGCTATGAAAGTTGTTATCCTGGCTGGTGGATTAGGGACTCGCCTGCAAGAAGAAACCACCGTGAAGCCAAAACCGATGGTGGAAGTCGGAGGACATCCCATTCTCTGGCACATTATGCATATCTATGCGGCGGCGGGATTTAAAGAGTTTCTGATTGCCCTAGGTTACAAAGGGGAGGTGATCAAGCACTACTTTTTGAACTACTACTATGCCCGCAATGATGTCAGTATTCATCTGGGCCAGGGAGATGTTCAAGTCCATAACCCTGGCCGGGAAGACTGGCTGGTGCATCTGGTGGATACGGGGGCGACGACGAATACGGGGGGTCGCCTCAAGCGATTGAAGTCCTGGGTCAGTGACGGTACGTTTCTGATGACCTATGGGGATGGGGTAGCTAATCTGAACGTGAAGGATGTGTTAGAGTTTCATCGTCATCACGGCAAACTCGCTACAGTGACGGCTGTGCGTCCACCGGCCCGGTTTGGGGGCCTGAGTTTTGCTGGGGATCTGGTGAAGGAATTTGTGGAGAAACCGCAAATTGGGGAGGGTTGGATCAATGGCGGTTTTTTTGTCCTCGAACCCCAAGTGCTGGACTATATCGATGGCGACCACACCCTGTTTGAACAGGAGCCCCTGGAGCGGTTGGCCCAGGATAATCAACTGGTGGCCTTTCGTCATGGTGACTTCTGGCAATGTATGGATACCCTGCGGGATGTGAAGATGCTGGAAGCCCTCTGGCAGGAACAAAAAGCCCCCTGGAAAATCTGGCAAGACGGCTGATGGAATATGGAGTAACAGGCATGACGATACAATTCTGGCAGCAACGGCGGGTACTGGTGACAGGGGCAACCGGAGTGGTAGGGGCCTGGCTGGTCAAGGATTTGCTGGCCCAGGGAGCCTATGTGGTGGCCCTGGTCAGAGATGCCGATCCCCAATCTGAATTTTTTCGCAGTGGCGATTTTCGATCAGTCTCGATCGTCAGCGGCTGTCTGGAAGACTTCGCCACCCTGGAACGGGCGGTGAATGAACATGAGGTGGATACGGTGTTCCATCTGGCGGCCCAGACGATCGTCGGCACCGCCCATCGCTCCCCCGTCCCCACCTTTGAGGCCAATATTCGCGGCACCTACTATCTGCTAGAAGCCTGTCGCATCCATCGGGTGCAGCGGGTGGTGATTGCCTCCAGTGACAAAGCCTATGGCCCCCAGCTCCAGTTGCCCTATCGGGAAGACATGCCCCTGCAGGGGCGTCATCCCTACGAAGTCTCCAAGAGTTGCGCCGACCTGATTGCCCAGTCTTACTACCACACCTATGGCTTACCCGTGGCGATCGCCCGCTGCGGTAATGTTTACGGGGGAGGAGATCTGAACTGGAGCCGGATTGTGCCCGGAACCATCCGATCGTTGCTGCACCAGGAAGCTCCCTTGATCCGCAGTGATGGGACTTTCGTGCGGGACTATCTCTACGTCAAGGATGTGGTGCAGGGCTATCAGCGTCTAGCCGAATGCCTGGAGGATGAGCGGGTCGCTGGAGAGGGCTTTAACTTCAGCCAGGAAGCCCCCCTGACCGTGCTGCAACTGGTGGATACC
Organism: Leptolyngbya sp. 'hensonii'; assembly: GCF_001939115.1. GTDB lineage: Bacteria > Cyanobacteriota > Cyanobacteriia. The sequence goes on from NZ_MQTZ01000028.1 coordinate 110,501, forward strand.
CTGCGCTCCCTGATGCATTGTGAGGCGATTCTGCCCCTGGTGCAGGCGAATGCTCGTGGGGAAATCCACTCCCAGCATCTGTCGGCCTTGAAAGCCCGGACTTTGCTGGAATGGCAGCCTCGATTTTCCCTAGAGGAGGGGCTGCGGGAAACGATTGATTGGTACCGCCAGTTTTTTGCCCTACCCGCCAGAACTCCTGATCGAACCCTATACCCTGTTCTCTGAATCCATACCCCATGATTGACGGTGTTGCCATTTACCCCCTGAAGAAAATCCCGGATGAACGGGGCACGATTTTTCACATGCTGCGCTGTGATGCGCCCCACTTTGAGGGGTTCGGCGAAATTTATTTTTCCAAGGTCTATCCGGGGGCAGTGAAAGGCTGGCATCTACACCAACAGATGGTTCTGAACTATGCTGTGGTGACAGGCATGATCAAGCTGGCGCTCTATGACGATCGTCCCGATTCCCCTACTGAGGGAGAATTGCAGGAACTGTTTATCGGAGAAGACCATTATGTGCTGGTGCGAATTCCGGCCAGGGTCTGGAATGGCTTTAAGGGAATTGGAACTGAGCCTGCGATCGTGGCCAACTGTGCCACCCTGCCCCACGATCCCACCGAGATCGTCCGCCTGGATCCCCTGAATAACCATATTCCCTACGACTGGAGTTTGAAACACCGATGAATACCCATGTGATTATTGGTGCCTCTGGTCAGGTGGGAGAACATCTGATGACGGTTCTTACTGCCAATGGGGTGCGGGTAATGGGAACCTCCTACAGTTATGCTGTCCCGGATTTGCCCCGGTTGGATATTCGCGATCGGGCCGCCGTGGATGCCTTTCTGGAGCAGACTCGCCCGGATGTGGTCTATCTGCCTGCTTCCCTCACCAATGTGGACTACTGCGAACTGCATCCTGATGAGGGCTATGCTACCAATGTCCTTGGGGTGCAGCATGTGGTGACGGGGGCCGATCGCCTGGGAGCCTTAGTGGTGTACTTCTCGTCGGATTACATCTTTGATGGGGAGGCTGGTCCTTACCGGGAAACCGATCCGGCCCATCCCCTCTGCGTCTATGGGATGCAGAAGTTGATAGCTGAGCATTATGTGGCCCTCCATTGCCGCAGTTCCCTGATTATTCGCACCACGGGCGTCTATGGTTGGGAGCGGCAGGGTAAGAATTTTGTCTCGCGCCTGATTACCAATCTGCGGGCTGGCCAGACGGCGCGGGTGCCGATCGATCAAATTGGCAGCCCCACCTATGCCCCCAATCTGGCGGCTGCTGTCACGGAACTGGTTTTGACTGGAGAAACGGGCGTTTATCACGTCAGTGGCGACACCTGTGCCAGTCGCTATGACTTTGCCTGTGAGGCTGCCAGGGTTTTTGGCCTCGATCCTGGCCAGATCCAGGGGGTCAGCACCGCTGAATTAGGACAGGCGGCGAAGCGACCCCTGCGGGGCGGCCTGGTGGTAGATAAGGCAGCCGCAGCGGTTCACGTTTCTCTCCTGGGCTATCCGGCAGGGTTACGGGAGATGCGGGCAGAAAAGGAGTTTAATTGAGGGATCTGGTGGACGCCTGGACTGGGGAATGGGGTAGCCGGTTGAGACAGCAGCGGGTTCTGGTGACAGGGGCCACTGGCTTTGTTGGAGGGCACCTGTGCGATCGGTTGTTGGAACTGGGGGCAGAAGTCCACGGGCTGGCTCGGCAAGCTGGGATGGGGGATGCCACCAGCGGCTGGCAGCCCTGGTCGGTGGACCTGCGCGATCGGGAGGCGGTCCGGCAGGCCCTACATCAGATCCGGCCTCAGATTGTCTATCATCTGGCAGGTCTGGTGACGGCCCGTCAGGATGTGGCTTTGGTGTTGCCGATGCTGGAGCATAATCTGTTGGGGACGATTCACCTGCTGCTGGCGGCGACAGAAATCGGTTGTGATCGGCTGATTCTGGCTGGTTCCTCGGAGGAGCCTGATATCACCATGCCTATTCCCACCTCTCCCTATGCGGCGGCTAAGGCTACAGCCTCCCTCTATGGTCAGATGTTCCAGAAGCTGTATGGGGTGCCGGTGACGATCGTGAAACTCTTTATGACCTACGGTCCCCGCCAGGAGGCAGCCAAGCTCATTCCTTATACCATCTTGTCATTGCTGCGGGGAGAGCCGCCGCATCTCAGTAGTGGTCAGCGGATCTGCGATCTGCTTTACATTCGGGATCTGGTCCAGGGGTTGCTGCAAGTTGGCATCCAGCCTGATCTGGTCGGGCAGACGGTGCATCTGGGCACAGGCCAGGGCACACCCCTGCGGGAGGTGGTGGATCGGCTGGTTCAAATCAGTGGAACTTCTGTGCAACCTTTATTTGGGGCGATTCCCGATCGTTTGGGAGAACATCCCCAGATCGCCGATCTCCAGACAACTCGCCAGATCCTGGACTGGGAGCCTCAATGGACCTTATCCCAGGGCTTGACAGAGACCGTAGCATGGTATCGATTACAGGAGGACATTGCCCATGGACGCTGAGGAATTGCGACAGGATATTCTGCAGCGGGTGGCGGCTTACCATGCCGCTGCCTTCCCAGCCCGATCGTTCGTTCCCGGTCAGACTCCCATTCCCGTGTCGGGTCGAGTGTTTGACCAGACCGATCTGATCTACCTGGCCGAAGCCTGTCTGGACTTTTGGTTGACCACAGGCCGGTTTGCCGCCCAATTTGAGCAGGAGTTTGCCCAAGGGCTGGGGGTCCGCCATGCCCTCCTCTGTAACTCCGGATCGTCTGCCAACCTGCTGGCCTTGTCGGCCCTGACTTCGCCAGAGCTGGGCGATCGGCAACTGCGATCGGGGGATGAAGTGATTACCGTGGCGGCTGGGTTCCCGACCACCCTGAATCCTATTTTGCAGAATGGGCTGGTGCCGGTGTTCCTGGATATTGAACTGGCAACCCATAACATCGATGTCCAGAGACTGGAGGAAGCCATTTCCCCCCGCACCCGCGCTATCATGCTGGCCCACACCTTAGGCAATCCCTTCAATCTGGAGGCTGTCCAGCAGGTGGTCCAACGGCATAACCTGTGGCTGATTGAAGACAACTGTGATGCCCTGGGCTCGACCTATAACGGCCAGTTGACGGGCACCTTTGGTGATCTGGCAACGGTCAGTTTCTACCCGGCCCACCACATCACCATGGGTGAAGGGGGCTGTGTCCTGACGAACCAGCCTCGCCTCAAGGTGCTGGTGGAGTCTTTTCGGGATTGGGGCCGGAGTTGCTGGTGTGCGCCGGGGAAGGACGACACCTGTGGCAAACGGTTTGGCTGGCAGTTAGGGGACTTACCGGCTGGCTATGACCACAAGTACACCTACTCCCACATTGGCTATAACCTGAAGCTGACGGACATGCAGGCGGCGATCGGCGTTGCGCAGCTCCAAAAACTGCCCGGATTTATTGCTACCCGGCGGTACAACTGGCAACGGTTGTCTGCTGGCCTGCAACCCCTGTCAGACTGGCTCATCCTCCCCCAGCCGACCCCTAACAGTGACCCCAGTTGGTTCGGATTTCTGATTACGGTGCGGCCAGAGGCTCCCTTCAGCCGGAATGACTTGGTGCGCCATCTGGAAAGTCACAAGATTGGCACCCGCCTTCTCTTCGGTGGAAATCTGATCCGTCAACCGGCCTATCGTCAGATGCCCCATCGGGTGGTCGGAGAGCTGAAACAGACGGACCTGGTGATGAATCAGTCTTTCTGGATTGGGGTTTATCCGGGACTGACAGAACCCATGCTTGACTATATGGTGGACACCCTCACCTCGTTTGTGCGACAGTCTACGGGAATCACAGTGGGAGCGTCTTCATGAGCTGGCTGATTACAGGGGGCTGCGGGTTTGTCGGGTCCAATCTGGCCCACGATCTGCTGAGTTCCGGGGAAACGGTGGTTGTTCTGGATAACTTGAGTCGTCAGGGTTCTCCGGAAAATCTGACCTGGTTGCGGTCCCAGCATGGTCGGGACTGGCAATTTGTGCAAGCGGATATCCGCGATCGCGATCGGGTGGCGGACTTGGTGCGGGAATTGCGACCCCAGGCGATCGCCCATCTGGCAGGTCAGGTGGCCATGACCACCAGCATTCAGGACCCGCGCCTGGATTTTGAGGTGAATGCCCTGGGGACTTTGAATGTGCTGGAGGCTGTGCGCCTCTACTCCAGTGAGACGATCGTCCTCTATTCCTCCACCAATAAGGTCTATGGGTCTCTCGAAGAATTGACCTATGGGGAGACTGAGACTCGCTACACCCTGCCTGACTATCCCCATGGGTTGGCTGAAACCCTGCAACTGGATGGTTGTTCTCCCTACGGCTGTTCTAAGCTGGCTGCCGATCAGTATGTGCGGGATTATCACCGGGTTTATGGCATTCCCACGGTGGTGTTTCGCCACTCTTCCATGTACGGCGGACGGCAGTTCGCCACCTACGATCAGGGCTGGATTGGCTGGTTTTGTCTCCAGGCCCTAGCCATGTCCGATTCTCAGATTCCCCCCTTTACGATTTCGGGCAATGGGAAGCAGGTGCGGGATGTGTTGCATGCCCAGGACTTAATTCGGGCTTATCGGCTGGCAGTGACCCAGATCGATCGCTGTGCGGGTGAAATCTACAACTTGGGCGGGGGCATGGCCAACTCCCTCTCCCTGTTGGAACTGTTTGCCATTTTGACGGAACTGACAGGCTATCCCCTGCGTTTCCGCTCTCTGGACTGGCGACATGGCGATCAGAAGGTATTTGTGGCAGATCTGGCAAAAGTTAACCAGCATTTGGGCTGGAGTCCGACGGTGAGTAAGCAGGATGGGCTCCGGATGATGCTGGATTGGACAGAGGAGGTGCAGGCCCGTGTCCCAACCCTTAGTTAGTATTGGCATTCCGGTTTATAACCGGGAGAAACTGGTGCGGCAGGCGATCGAAAGCGCCTTGGCCCAGACCTATTCCAACCTGGAAATCATCGTGGTGGATAACTGTAGTACGGATAATACCCATGGGGTGATCCAGGAATACAGCCGGATGGACCATCGGGTTCGCTGCTATCGCAATGAACAAAATCTCGGTCCGGTGCCCAATTGGTATCGTTGTCTGGAACTGAGTCAGGGAGAATACTTCAAGATTCTGTTTTCTGATGACTGGTTGGAGCCGACGGCGATCGCGACCTTGACGGAACCGTTTCACCACCATCCCCAGATTGCCTTCACCTACTCCACGGCGATTCACCATTATGCCTGCCCCCTGGATGGTCAGATGGAACGGCTGCTGTTCCGGCATTCGCCCGGCGGGTTACTCTCCTCTTTTGATTTCCTCTGGGAATCGGCCCTCTATGATCTGGCGGTGATTCCGGTGACCCCCTCAGCGGCCCTGTTTCGTCGTCAGGATGCGCTGTCAGCGTTTACGCTGCACATTCCCTGTCGTCTGGAGTTTGACTGTAACCGCCGAGGGATGGGCAATGATGCCATGCTTTTCTGGAAACCCTGTGCCCGCTATCCAGAGCATTACCACATTCTTGACCCCTTGGTGCATTTTGCCGAAGGGGCTGAAGGGGAGGCCAGCTTCACCATGTCCATGATTCGTTCGGGGCAACTGGCCACGGAGCGAGTCTGTTACCAGTCGGCCTTTGGTCACTTCCTGGCCACAACACCTCTACCCGGATCCACCAGGCAGATCTTGCAGGCCGGGATGTTCTGGCAACGGGTGCCTGCTGACCTGGCGCACCTGGAGGCGTTCCTGGCGGAGTTCGCCCTCTGTTTTCCACCAGAGTACCCCTGGTGGGAGTTTGACCTGCAGGGCGATCGCATTCGGGAGTTGCTCGATCGCCACAGTCCGGATATGCTGCGGGCGATCCTGGCCCAGTTGCCATTCCATCCCACCACGACATTACGCAGGATACCGTTAGAACTGGCGGCCCTGAAAGCCAGAGTTCGAGGGCGGTTGTCCAGGGTCAAAGGCCGATTCCGTCATCAGTAACTAATTTGCAGCGTGACGGTGGCTTCGACCTGTTGTTCCCCAGCAATGATCGGAGTAGAAGCGGTGGGAGCGGTTTTGGCAAATTGCAAATCGGCTATAGGCACAGGTGGGGGGGTATTGGCCCCATTTACTTGAATATTGACCACATCTTTCCGGGTCAACTTCAGCACACTCAGCACCGCATCTGCCTGCTGTTGTGCATCTTCCGTCGCTTCCCGCAGGGCCTGCTTCTGGGCTGCTGCGATCTCAGGCTCAGCGGCGACCAGAGTAATACTGTCAATCCGAGTTGCACCTGCCTTCACTGCATCATCCAGTAAGGAGCCAGCTTGATTGGGATTGATCCGAAAGCTGACAATATTGCTGGCGGTATAACCCGATAGGCGCTGCACATTGTCGGTGTAGGTGTAGACAGGGCTCAAGCGGACTTCGCTGGTCTCCAACTTGCCCACATTCCGCGATCTCAACAGAGTCACAACTGCCGCCGATCGTCGGGCCACTTCCTGCTGCACCTCGGCTGCTGTTTTTCCCTGAATTTCTACCCCTAGACGAATCTGGGCGATAGTGGCAGCGATACTTTCCTCCCCGCGTCCGGTCACGGTGATGGTTCGTAGGAGGCGCTCCTGGGCTAGAACGGACGTACTGAGGCTGAGGCCCAGCAGGCAGGCCAGGGAAACTGTTCCGAGAAACTTGAGAACGTCCAGATTTTGATGGGACTTTAACGCTAACTTCATGCTGATAATCTCCTCACAATTAAATCTAAGCGATGGGTCATCATGCCCTTGTCGGTGAGGGATAGGGGGGACTCCCATATTCCTGCCTGATTCCAATGACATTTGCTATAGGTCTAATCTAAACAGTTTGTAGTGGGTTAAAAGAGGACGTTACCGTTTTAGCAACTGCATCTTTCTCGGGGCGACAAAATTTTATTGCCCTCATGCTTCCTGATGGTTTTCTGGGCAAATACTTGTCACTCCAAATCAGCAAGTGTTAAATTGCGGCAATCTATTGATAATTTGTACTAACAATGGTTTTGAAAATTGCTAAAGAACTGATGGGGTGACAAGTTTAGAGACTTTTAAAAAATATTGAAACACGTCAAGTTCTGTAGGAAATCTGTGAGGAGGGTGAGCATTGATATGACGATCACAAGAGATGGAAGCCGTAATTTTAACTTGCGTGCAAGCCGTAATTTTTTCTCGGAAGTCAAATTGTCAGCCTTTGGCATGCGCTATCTGGGTTTGCTTGTGCTTGGAATTTTGTCCGCACCAGCGATCGCGCAAACGCCACTTTCCAAGACCAGTCCACCGTACATAGGGGCAACGACGGCTGGGGCTCAGGCTATAGGTTCGGTCAAGATGACGTCTTCCCTGGCCCTGCGAGAACTCTCCTCGGCGGTGACCCAGGCCACAGGGAAAGGAACACAGGTTCTGACGCAACAGGTCAGTGCCCAGGATCGGCAGATTGGACCGGAGGACAAGACCGTTCCCGGTCAGTATGATCTTCTGAATCTAACGGTGAATACTGGCTCACAGGCAACCCTGGACGGGCCAGTATCCAATGCTCAGACGGAATTTCTGCCAGCGCTCACTTTTGCAGTGGGCTATGGGAGTGGTCTGGTGACCACAGCACCCGGCGCGGCGGAACTGCTGGCTGTCAATGGGCCAACTCTTCCGGATGCTGATGCGGCGGCTCAAGCTGCTATCCTGGCCCAGGCCGACTCTGCTGCAGCGCCTACGATCGAGTATCAGCCGCGACTGGGAGCCCGTTACACCAGTGAAGGATCGGGCTATGAGCAGGGCGTTACTAGCTTTGAAGGCTTTATTCCGATCGCCCAGAGTGCAGGGGAAAGCTTGACCTTTGTCGATGGTCGGCTCTTGCTACAGAATAATTCGGCTCTGGGGGCTAATGTTGTTCTCGGTCAACGGCTTTACTCCGCTTCAGAAGATCGGATCTATGGGTTCTATGTGGCCTATGACAACCGGGATACGGGTAGGAGCACCTTCAATCAGTTGGGGGTAGGGGTGGAGACCCTGGCTGAAGGTTTTGATGCTCGGGTGAACGCCTACTTCCCGATCGGAACGACCCGGAATCAGGTTGGTAGTTCGGTGTCAGGCGTTCGTTTTGTGGGGAATAATCTGGCTCTAACCAGTTCCCGTCAGTTTGAATCGGCGGCCACGGTGGTGGATGCTGAGGTGGGGACGGAAATCTTTCCGATCGGTGAAGAGGGAACGGTGCGGGGCTATCTGGGCGGATATTATCTCAATGCGCCGGGCAGTCCTGATACCTATGGCGGCAAGGTGCGGGTGGAAGCATTGCCAACCGATTTTCTCAATCTGGGGCTGATTGTGCAGACGGATGGCCTGTTTGATACTCGGGTCATTTTCAGTGTGGGAGCAACCTTCCCTGGAACGCGACCTTCCAGTAATGGCCCGATCTCACGGGTTTTGAATCGTATGGCTGGTCCGGTAGCCCGCCAGACCGCAATTGTCGTGGCTGACCCCTCGCGTCGGGGGCAGACTGAAAGTGGAACGGACAGTCTGGCGGTTAATGCTCGTACAGGGCAGCTTTACACCTTCCTGCATGTGTCGTCGGGAGCTGGGGGGACTGGAACGGCGGAGCAGCCCTTTAGTACGGTGCAGCAAGCCTTGAATGCAGCTGGGGCCGGGGGCACAGATGTGATTTATGTGCGGGGCAGTGGCAATGAAGCCCTGGCTAACCTCAATCTTCCTGGTGGGACCAGTCTGCTATTCAATAATGTGCAGCAGTTGACCCCTGACCCGATCGCGAACCTCAATAACCAGCGGGCCTTGCTGCCGTTGTTTGATTCCACCGCCAAATATACGCTGACGATTAATGGGCCGATTACCCTGGCCGGTAATAATTCTCTGTTGGCAGGCATCACGGCGACTCAGACGATCACGGTCAGTGGTCAGAACAACACGTTGAGTCAGGTGACGGTGAATAACCCGGCGGGCATTGGGATCAATGTGACAGGGAACAACACCACCATTTCTCAATCGACGGTGAATAATGCTGGCGGGGTTGGGATTCAGGCGGCTAATGTGAATGGTCTGACCCTGCAGGGCAATACGGTGACGAACAGCGGTGGGCGAGGGGTGAGCCTGAATCAGGTGACTGGCCAGGTGACGATCACAAACAACAATGTGAACGGGACAGGCGGGGTTCAGAACAGTGCCCTGGTGATTGAGAACAACTCCGGGAACGTCAATGCCACCATTACGGGGAACCAACTCCAGAACTCCACCAATAATGGTGCGGCGGTGGATCTGTCGGGAACGGCCACAGGGACGTTTAATGTCTCGAACAACACGGTCAGTGGAAACCAGTTCAATGGCATTCTCTTCCAGTTGAGTAATAATGCACAGGCTACGGGAACCATTGCGAACAATATCCTCAATAACAATGGCAACAACGCGATTCTGGCCAGAACGCTCAACGCCTCCCAGGGAACAGTCAATATTTTGAATAACACGGTGACGAACACGACTAACCGGGGAATTGTGGTGGAATCGGCGAATACCTCCCAGATTCAGGCCCTGATTCAGGGAAATACGGTGACGGGGAGTGGGATCGTGGGTCTGTTCCTGCGAGCAGGGGATACTTCTACGACGCTGGCTGCAGTTCGCCTGAATACATTGACCGGCAATTTTGGTGGGGGTGTTCCCGGCGCTACGGGGGATTTGGCGGCTGAAACGCTGATCCCGGCGGGTGCGGGCTCCCGGCTCTGTATCTCCAGGGGGGGGAATACGATCGGGCTGTTCACCCTCAATAATCGGGTAGGGAACACGCTGCAGTTGGAAACAGCTTCCCCTGCAGATGCGATTACCAGTCCAGTGAATAACGGCGGCACGGTGATCACACCAGTGGCCACAGGATTCTGTGGAATTCCCTAACGGTAGGCTATGGATCACCGGGGTAGAGCAATGGTGAGACCCGTGGTCCAGGCCAGAGGCAAGGCTCCATGAGTGGCATTGTGGGTATCCTGAGCCTGAACGGGGCTCCGATCGCCCCCCCTCTGCTCCAGGCAATGGTTGAGGCTCTGGCCTATCGAGGGCCAGATGCCCAATCTTGTTGGAGTCAAAGTCGAATTGGGCTGGGGCATACCCTGTTGCGGACCACGCCTGAAGCGGCGGAGCAATATCCCCTCACCCTGGATGGTCAGGTGTGGATGGTGGCGGATGCGCGGATTGATGGCCGATCGGATCTGATCCGTCGGTTGCAAGCAGCGGGGCAACAGGTGCCTGCGGGGGTTCCGGATGGGGAGCTGATTCTGCGAGCCTATCAAGTTTGGCAACAGGATTGCCTATCCTACTTGCTGGGAGATTTTGCTTTTGCCATTTGGGATCAGCCTCGCCAGCGATTGTTTTGTGCCAGGGACCATTTTGGGGTGAAGCCCTTTTACTACGCCTGTAGCCAGGAGTGGTTGATTGTTAGTAATACGCTCAACTGCATTCGAGTACATCCGGCAGTGAGTTCGACTTTTTATGAACCGGCGATCGCTGACTTCCTCCTCTCTGGCACCCTGCAGGACCCGGCCACCACCATCTTTGCGGACATTCGGCGGCTTCCAGCGGCCCATGGACTGACCTGGTCGGAGGGGCAGCTTACCGTACAGCCCTACTGGACGTTGCCACGGGAGGGTTACCTTCGCTATCGCCATCCCATGGATTACGTGGAGCAGTTTCGAGAATTGCTGGAGCAGGCGGTGAGCGATCGGCTTCGCACGGATCGGGTGGGCCTGTTGATGAGTGGGGGACTGGATTCCTCCTCGATCGCGGCGGTGGCCAAACAGATGCTTTCCCAGCAGTCTGCTGAGTTTGATCTGCGGGCCTATACGGCGGTTTACGATCAGCTGATTCCCGATCAGGAGCGCTACTATGCCAGTCTGGTGGCGGCGGCTCTCCAGATCCCAATTCAGTATCAGGTGGGAGAAGCCTATCCCCTCTTCCACCGCTGGGATCAGCCCGAACTTTTCCAGCCGGAACCCCTGCTCAGCCCGACCCTGGCCCTGACGATCGACCAGTATCGTCAGGTTGCAGCCCACAGCCGGGTGGCTCTGTCTGGGCATGGGGGGGATCCGGTCTTTTTCCCTTCCGGCACGTATTTTCTGGATCAGTTGCGGGCTGGCCAGATAGGCTCTTTAGTGACTGAAATTGGTCAGTATGTTACCTTGATGGGACGCTTTCCGCCCCTAGGGATTCGGACGCAACTGCGTCGCTGGCTGGGACCAGCAGGGGAGCCTGCTTTCCCCTATCCAGACTGGCTCCATCCTGACTTTGAAGCGCGGTTGCAACTCCGGGAGCGCTGGCGAAGTTTAGTCACGCCTGCTACTGGAGAGAAGTCCATTCGCGCTGATGCCTATCGGCTGTTGACAGAGGTGAGTTGGAGTTTTCTGTTTGAGAGTTTTGATCCTGATCGGACGGGTGTTCCTCTGGAGGTGCGTCATCCTTACTTCGATTTACGGTTGATGGAGTATCTATTGTCCATTCCACCGATTCCCTGGTTTATTCACAAGGCGCTGCTGCGGATTGCCATGGGAGAGCTGTTGCCAGAGACCATCTGTAAGCGACCCAAAACCCATTTGGCGGGTGACCCGATCGCCGTAATGCTGGAACGCTCCATAGGCCAGAACCTCCCCTCCCTGGAGTTGCCAGCGATTTTAGCGGAATATCTCGACCGAGATCGATTACCCCGTGTTACTGTAGGCGGAAAGAGTATAGGTCATTGGTGGGTGGATCTTCGTCCTTTAAGTCTCACCCAATGGATTGTCCAACAAAGATCTGTCCAACCAAGATCAGGGTATACAGGGAGAATTGGATCATTCAGTGATCAAATGTTAGAACATTGAGTGACAAAATATTAAAGGAGCCCGGATTAAATCATAAGTTATTAGACTGTAGGGCATTAACCTGATAGAACAGTAACTTTAAAGGAAGGATTAACTTTAATAAATCCTTGCAAGATTGAATCGCGGATTGTCAAAATCTGGATTATTAGAACATTAGATCACAGAATATTAAACAATGGGGCGTTAGATTGATCGTAGGTCAATTCATTGCAAGACAGTAGATTGTAGATAACCGAGGAGACGTGCAGTGCTAATGAAGGACATATCTCTCAAGCGGAACTATCAAAGCCCTAAATTATTGGTCTATGGTAGCATTCGTGAATTGACCCAAACCAGTTCGAAGTTTGGTGGATTGCAAGATACCTGCACTTCTAATCCATTTAAGAGTCAGGCGGGTGGTCCTCCGGCTTGTCCTCCTTAAGATTGATGCGTATCTGGAGAATCAGATAACGTTATTGTGGTGTTTTGTTATTCGGTCTATGGCCTGTACCTGCAATCCAATCAGCCTGTGCCCGGTCTGGAAGCAGTGCCAGGGGTTCCCAGGGTGGATGTGCGGGTGGAGTTGGCACAAAACGCAACAATGGCGATCGAGGCTGTAGAGTTTGCATCCCCGATCAACCAGAATTCTTGGCGATTTAATTACCCCGACGGCACAAAATTTATTGTGGATGCAGAAGGCACCGCTATCTGGGCCACCTGGATCAACCCGATGACGCTGGAGGATACCGCTACTTATCTTCTGGGTCCAATTTTGGGTTTTCTGCTGCGGTTGCGGGGCGTGATCTGTTTACATGCCAGCGCGGTGGTTATGGGGCAGGGGGTGGCAGTGTTCGTCGGCCCCGCTGGAGCTGGTAAGTCAACCACGGCGGCTCTCTTTGCCCACCAGGGCGATCCAATTCTTTCCGATGATGTGGTGGCACTCCTGCCTCAGGAAGAGGCTTTTTGGGTGCAACCGGCCTATCCTTATTTGCGACTCTGGCCCTCTTCCGTGCAGTTGCTTTATGGGGCACCGGATGTGCTACCGCCTTTAACGCCTAACTGGGAGAAGTGTTATCTGGCCTTGACGCAGACGGACTATCGATTCCAGCAAGATCCTTTGCCCCTGCGTGTGATTTACCTCTTGAGGCCCAGACGGGATGACCTGATGGCCCCAGAGATTCAACCCGTTGCGGCTGCGGCTGCATTGGTGGATCTGATTGCCAATACCTATGGCAATAGCTTACTCGATAAGCCGATGCGAGCCATGGAATTTCAGGGTCTGAGTCGCCTGGTGACCCAGATTCCGGTACGATGCCTGACGGCCCAGGCCGATCCACCTGACCTGTTTCAACTGTGTGATGCAGTCCGGGCTGATGTGGCTAGCCTGTCTGCTCCAGGATTTAATGTTGAAAGTTGAAATGTGAGCTGAATGTATACCATCGCAGGTTACGGGGAAATGATCGCAGACGAGGGGCGTATGGGCCCTTACGTTCAGGCGTTGCGCCAAACAGTGAAACCGGGATCTGTGGTGCTGGATCTGGGGGCGGGCACCGGCATCTTTGCCTTTCTGGCCTGCCAAATGGGAGCCGAGCGGGTGTATGCGATCGAGCCAGGGGCCTGTATTCAGGTTGCCCGCCAGATGGCGCAAGCCAATGGCTATGCCGATCGGATTGAGTTTATCCAGCAGCTCTCCACGGAGGTGACTCTGCCCCAGCCCGTGGATGTGATTATTTCCGACCTGCGGGGAATTCTGCCTCTATTTCAAACCCACATTCCGGCCCTAGCCGATGCCCGTCATCGGTTTCTAGCTCCGGGTGGGGTGCTGATTCCGCAGCAGGACAGGCTCTGGGGTGCGATCGTCACCGCTCCTGAAGTCTATGACCCGCTGGTGCAGCCCTGGGAGAATCGCTACGGGCTGGACATGAACGCGGCCCGTCAGGTGATCACCCATGCCTGGTACAAGGCGAACCTGAACGGGACGCATTGCCTGACGGAGCCCCAGCTTTGGGGAGAACTGGATTACCGGAACCTGGAACAGCCTGATCTGGCTGGCCCCTTAACCTGGACCCTGACCCGCTCTGGTACGGCCCATGGTCTTTGCCTCTGGTTTGAAACGACCCTGCTGGAAGGGATTGGCTTTTCCAATGCCCCGGATCAGCCGCCCCTGCTCTATGGTCAAGCTTTCTTTCCCTGGCCAACACCGGTGCAACTGGCGATCGGCGATCGGGTAGAGGTGACCCTGCGGGCGAACCTGGTCCGCAATGACTACATCTGGCGCTGGCAGACGCAGGTGCTGGCGCAGGAGACGGTAACCGCTCAGTTCAATCAGTCCACCTTCCAGAGCCATCCCCTGGCTCTGGCGGAATTGCACCTGCAGGCCGACTCCCATCAGCCTGCCCTCAGCCTGAAGGGGCAGGTGATGCACCATATTCTGGGCTGGATGGATGGGGACACGGCCCTGGGAGAGATCACCCAAAAGGCCCTGGTTGCCTTTCCAGATTATTTTGCCGCCTGGCAGGACGCCTTTGATCTTGTCGCCCAGGTCTCCCGTCTGTATAGTCGCCCAGCATGAGCAATCTTCGTAGTTTCCTGGCCGATAAATTTCAGGCCGTCCTGGCTCAACTGCCCTATTTGCCTCGATCGTTTGCGCTGGTTTGGGCTGCCGCACCTGCCTGGACGGTTTGCTGGGCCGTGCTCCTGGTGATGCAGGGGCTGCTGCCCGTTGCCATTACCTACCTGAGCCGGATTCTGGTGAATAGCCTGGTGAGTACGTTGCAAACCAGGCTGGGTTTGCAACAGACCCTGTTCCTCGTGGCCCTGATGGCCAGTTTAATGTTGCTGGCCGAACTGATGCGGGGGCTGGTTACCTGGGTGCGGACAGCCCAGGGAGAACTGGTGCGGGACCATATCAGCAATCTGGTGCATCAGCAGGCAGCCCGGGTGGATTTTGCCTTTTATGAATCGGCGGAGTATTACGATCGCCTCTACCGGGCGCAAAATGATGCCCGGCTGCGCCCCCTGACCCTGCTGGAGAATGGGGGCAGTCTGCTGCAGAATGCCATTACCCTGATCGGGCTGGTGCTGGTGCTGTTGCCTTTTGGTCTCTGGCTGCCGATTGTTCTGCTGGTGAGTACTCTGCCTGCGTTTTATGTGGTGCTGCGTTATAGCGTTAAGCAGCATCGCTGGTGGGTGCGGTCTACCCCGGATGAGCGCCGGAGCTGGTATTACAACTGGCTGTTGACCGATCGATCTAATGCGGCTGAATTGCGGATTTTTGATCTGGGGGATCATTTCCAAACCACCTATCGGCAGGTTCGGGAAAAACTGCGGCTGGAGCGGTTGCAACTGGCCCGAAACCAGAGCCTGGCTGAGCTGGGATCTCGGGCTCTGGCCCTGTTGCTGATGGGGGTAACCCTGGCCTGGATGGTCTGGCGGGCGCTGCAGGGCAAAGCTACCCTTGGGGATCTGGCCCTGTTCTACCAGGCGTTCAGCCAGGGGCAGGAGGTGATGCGCTCCCTGTTACAGAATCTGGGGCAGCTCTACACCAACAGTCTTTTTCTCAGCAGTTTATTTGAATTTCTCACCCTGGACCCCCAGGTGGCAGAGCCTGACCAGCCTCGTCCATTGCCCTTGCCCCTGCAGGAGGGGATTCGGTTTCGGGATGTCACTTTCTCCTATCCGGGGAGTGATCGGCTGACCCTGCAGAATTTTAACTTGTTGTTTCCCGCCAGGAAAATCATTGCTATCGTCGGCAACAATGGCGCTGGGAAGAGTACCCTGATTAAACTGATCTGTCGCCTTTACGACCCGCAAAAGGGGGCGATCGAGCTAGATGGAATCGATCTGCGGCAGTTTGCCCTCAAAGATTTGCGTCAAATCATTACAGTCTTATTCCAGGAACCGGTTGAGTACAGTACAACTGCGGCAGAAAACATTGCACTGAGTTCTCTCATGGCGGAACCGAACCGGTCTGATATTGTGTTGGCGGCAGAAGCAGCCGGAGCGGATGAGCCCATCGTCCGACTGCCAGAAGGATACGACACCCTGTTGGGCAAGTGGTTTGGCGGCGCTGATCTGAGCACGGGCGAATGGCAGCGGCTGGCTCTGGCCAGGGCCTTTCTGCGGCAGTCGCCGATCGTCATTCTGGACGAGCCGACCAGTGCGATGGATTCCTGGGCTGAGGCGGACTGGCTGGATCGCTTTCGTGCGCTGGTTGCTGGCCGGATGGCGATCGTCATTACCCACCGTTTTACGACGGCCATGCGGGCGGACATGATTCATGTCATGGTGGCAGGCCAGGTGATTGAGTCGGGTCGCCATGAAGACTTGCTGGCTCTGGAGGGTCACTATGCCCAGTCCTGGAAAATGCAGATGCAGGAAATCAAATGATGATGGACGTGTTACCGGCAGCAATTACCTCTGAGGATTCCACCCGGCAGTGGGTGATTCGTTGCCTGCAGGGACGATTGGCCCCGCAAACCCTGGCCGCCACCCGCTACCTGCTGGCCCAGTCCAATCTGGATTGGAATCGGTTTCTGCAACTGGCCCAGGGAGAAGCGGTGGCCCCCCTGCTGTTTCAAGCCCTGCGGGGGCAGGCGATCGTCCCTGCCTGGGTGGAGGCTCAATTGGAGGCAGCCTATTACCGGAATGCCTGCCGCAATGCTCTCCTGCTGCATGAACTGGCTGCTGTTTTGCAGGCCCTGGCTAGGGTGGGGATTGAGGTGATTGTGCTGAAAGGGGTAGCCCTGGCGGAGCTGGTGTATCGGGATATTGGGGTGCGACCCATGAGCGATCTGGACCTGTTGATCCGATCGACCGATGTGGGCCGCGCCCGACACATCCTGGCAGACCTGGGTTACACTCCCCTGGACCTGGAGATGCAGGCCGGATATACAGAAGAATTCCGCAATGAGGCCACTTTTGGCAAGCAGGGGCTAACGGAGATTTGTATTGATCTCCACTGGCGGCTGTTTAGCCCACTCTATTACCAGCGACGGTTGACGGCTGATTGGTTCTGGCAGACCCGGTTGCCGATTCAGATTAATCAGGTGACGGCCTTTGCCTTTGGCCCAGAAGCCCAATTACTGCATCTGTGCGCCCACCTCTCCCTGCACCACCAGGGAGAGGGGTTACTCTGGCAGCACGATATTGCTGAAGTCCTGCTTTATTACCGACAGCAAATTGATTGGACTGTGCTGTTGCAGCAGGCCCGGACTTTTGACCTGGTGCTTTCGCTGCAACAGGTGCTGCTATCGGTGACCCAGAACTGGGATCTGACCCTGCCACCGGAGGTCTGGCAGGGGTTGCAGGATCTCAGTCCCTCCCCCAGGGAGGTGAGTGTGCTGGGCTGGCTGCGGGCTCCTCATCTGAGAAGTAGCCTGCGCTGTTTCCTGGCCGACTTATCGGTTGCAGCGGGCTGGCGTGAACGATTGCACCTGATGTGGAATATGCTGTTTCCCACGCGGGCTTATATGCAACGCCGCTATCAGATTACCCATCCGCTGCTGATTCCTCTCTACTATACCTATCGGGTGCTGCTGGGCCTGCGGCGAGAATCCAGAGAGTGATGGCCCTATCGGGGAAAGCAGCGGCCAAAGGCGAGGAGCAAGCGTAAGGGACCCTGTAGACGGATCTGGCGGCGCAGGATGGCCCCCACGATCGGGTAGTCCCTGGTCAGAAATTTCAGCCAAACTCGACTGTCTGCTGTGATCTTGAGATTGGCCCTGCCCACATGACCGGTTTCTACCTGCAGGGTCTGGTCACGGATGACGATCGTGGCTTGGCAGGGTTCTGCTCCGATAAAGGTGAAATGGTAAGTGGCATCCAAGCCCTTTGCCTGCTGCCGTTGAAACGTGAGGGGCATGCCCTGCAGAAATCCCTGAATGGAGGAGACCTGCAGGCTATTCCCTACAGATCTGATTTGCTTGTGGGGAAACCGGCGCGTCACATGGGCTGCGGCATCAGAACCGGGCACGACATAAATCGGCTCTACTTTCTCCTGCAGGGGTTTGACCACGTCTTGCAGGAAGGCTTTCCGCTGGGTCAAAAAGGGGCCAATCACATCCTCCCCAGCGGGACAAACGGCCATGCAGTAGGCGGCTTTGTAGTTGGCACCATAGGAGAGACTTTGCCACTGGGAGGCGGATTCGGCAGCCGTGACGCGCTGGCGATAATCTCCCTTGCTGCTGCTGGTGACGATCGTTTCTACCCAATCCGTGAAGCCCCCCATGAACTCCCGATAGTTGTGGGTGTAGCAGGCTGAGAAATCAAAGTGACCGTCGCTGCCGATCGCCCCGACAGGGCAGACCGAGACACAGAGTCGGCATTCCAGGCAGGGGTTGTAGTCGATCGGCTGCTGATGGGTGGTGACGGGCGCATCGATCAGGATTGTTCCCAGCAGGATGAAGTTGCCGAATTTGGGGTGAATCACGTTGCGATGAATCCCCATCTGTCCCAATCCGGCGGCGACGGCGATCGGCTTGTGGGACACCAGCCAGATCTTCCCCGGAAACCGACCCATCTCCATAGGAAAGCCCATGGCAGGATTCAAGCCCCGAATGCCTTGCTGCTCCAATGCGGCTACAATCCGACGGGCAATGTGATTCACCTCGTCGCCAGCACTGTGAAATTCGACGTTGGCCACCGATCGGGCCGGACTGCGTACATTTTCCCGGTTCATGCGACAGACAAAACTGATTAGGGTCTGGGTAGGCGGAAAAGCAGTGAGAATCTGGGGACGCTGATCGGCCAGTTCCGGGCGATCGATCTCGACGAAGCCCACATCATCGGCTCCGGCTTCCAGGCACAACTGCCGCAGCCCCTCGGCTTCGATCGGGCGGACAGGGCTGGGGGGCGATCCGTCTGCCTCCCGTTTGCGCCATTGCTGAACAGTTGGGTGGTGATCAAACTTGGGCATACAGGACTCCTGTGGGATAGGTGGGATCAGAGATCGGCGGCCTCAAAAAGTGTATATACACGTATTTGAGAAAAAATTAAATGGCCCGGAAGAGGGCTGTCGTATCTTTCAAATGAGAGAGTAATATAGACCAGCGCTCCTGCCCCAGTTTTCCGATCAGGTGGGTCTGGGCAGTTTCCCAGAGGGGAATGGCTTGGGCCAGGGCGACCTGTCCAGTCTCAGTCAGGTTGACGATTCGAGTCCGTTGATCGGGGCCGGGTTCAATCTGGATGAAGTCATCTCGCTCCAGAGGCTTGAGATTGCGGGTTAGGGTGGTTCGGTCCATGGCCAGAACCTGGGCCAGATCGCTGATGGTGCCAGAACCAGAAATGGCGATCGCCACCAGAATGGTAAACTGCGTCACCAGCAACCCACTGGGCTCCAACTCCTGGTCAAAGAATTGGGTAACTGCCCGTGAGGCTTTGCGTAGATTAAAGCAGGTACAGGAAGTGCCAATCTCCTCTAGTTGAGCCAGATTGAGGGGAACCGTGGTCTCATGCATAGGGATAAGTGTATATGCACTTATTTGGGGTTGTCAAGTAGGGTCTGTAATTTTTGGCAATGCTCTGGCGGCAATGCGGCCCCTCTAGGCAAAGTCTGTGATGGGGTCGTGGCGCTGGTAGGTCAGGAGCCTTCCCCGATAGGTCGTGCCATCGGGGTTGGTGTTCTGGAGGGTCTCCTCAGCACAAAGGTAGCCCCGATCGCCCATCTCTCGGCTGAATTTGCGATGATGCTTGCGGCCCGGATCCACAATAATCACCTCCATTTGGGCATTAGCGTGGCATTCGATGAAGGCTGCCAGGAGTTGGGGATGATCTCGCTCATACAAAATATCGCTGCCGATAATCAGATCAAACTTGCCCAGCAGGGGGTTGGCTTTGGCCCAGTCACTGAGTTGAAAAGGCAGTGGAGGGAGGTGGTTGAGGGCAATATTCTCTAAAAGAAAGACCTCCACCATAGGGTTGTAGTCGCTGACGATGATGTCGCCTCCGCGCTGATGCACAACCATACTGGCCAGGGCGATGCCAGAGCCAATCTCCAGGATTTTCTTGCCCGCGATCGGGAACCAGCTCATGGTGTCTGCCAGCATACGTCCCGAAGGCCAGATGACCCCAAAATAGGGCCAGAGAGCGGCAGAAATGCCATCTTTTTCAGGGGCTCGATCGGCCTCTGGATACTGATATTGATTGGCCAGGGTGCGAATTTCGAAAATCGCGTTTCCGACCTGAATGGTCTCAAACTTGACCTGATAATTGGGCATGTAAAAAAGGGGCAGCTATGCCAAAGTAGGCCCAGCATTTGGGAAATGATCAAATCTGGGAGGCACTACTTATCTGGGATAAGCCCATGCGTTGGCCAAAAAGGCACATTTCTTAGTAACGAGGTATGTGAATCATAGGGGTAGGGGTTGGTTCCAGTCAAACGGCTGAAGCCACAACCCGCTTTAATTGCCAGCCTGAAACCATAACAAGCAAAGCTTTAGGGTATTTGTGTCAGTCTATCAGTGGGGGCACAGTACAGTGTGCCCCGGTTAATGTTGGCATTGAGTGCGAGGTTCTAGTTCCTAAATAATTCCAGAACCATGACCTCGCTGATCATCTTCCAGGGTTAACTGCCCCTTTTTATCTTCATTCACATCCTTGAGTTCTTCGATTCGTTCTGCTTTTTTGGCCATTTCCTTTTCTTGTAAATCACCCGGTACTTCGTAGTACATTTCGGGTTCAACAGCAAAGTTATTCAGTAATCCTTCTCGATCTACGGTATAGCCACCCGCAGTATCCAGGCTTTCTTCATGATCGGGTAGCTGCTTATAGGAATCTCCTTCCCGTTCCTTGCGGGCAGCTACTTCGGCGGACACAATGCCACGATCGTAGGTATCGTCAGCAACTCTTGAATTGCTCATAATGGTGTCTCCAAAGACAACTTTCATCTTTAAGAATCAACGAAAGTGGGAGAATAAGCTTCTGTCTTTGGGAGCAAGCAAAGGGTATAGCGGGAGGGATTAAAATTCAGGGTCAATGCATCTTAATCAGGGGTTGAGTTGTGCCGTGTCTCTGTCAAGAGTTGCAATCAGAATTTTTGGAAACCCGTTACCAGTTAGGATTGTGGAGAGCATCCCAGTTTTGCAAGGTTGCCCACCCAAGGGGAAGCCGCTGCGCGTCTACATCCCCCAGCCCCTTCTCCCAAAGAGGGAGAAGGGGAGCCAGATTCAAAGTCCCTCTCCCGTTCTGGGAGAGGGATTTAGGGAGAGGGCTACAAAAGTGGGATGCACTCGGATTGTGTCGAGTTCCACTAGTGCTTCACCCAACTTGATCGTGCGACAAGCTTAAGATATTGGTTTCGCTTTGCAGGGGGCCAGCCCCCTACACTCCCGTTTGAGGACACCGCGCCTCCTCCAAACCTCCTCCGCAAAAAAGGTTGAGGCTTAACAGCTCGTCGGGATGCTTACGCGCCCGGCGCGGATAGTCTGATGCTCCCCAGGTGGGTAGCCAAGCATTCCAGTGATGGTTGATCCAACAAAGGGAACTGGATGCACTACGACGTAGCTATGGTATTGCTTCAAAACCTTGGCCAGCCCAATTATTGTAAGGAATGTAGACCAAACATATTGCCTTCGGTGTCGATCGCCAGGGAGATGAAACCATACTCGCCAATGGACATTTTCTTTTTCTCAATCTGTCCGCCAAATTCTGGCACCCGACTTTCCTCAATGGCACAATCCTCACAACTGAAATAAATCAGGGTGCTGTTGCCACCGGAGGGGAAGCCCTGCATTTTGACCAGGGCTCCGCCTGCTCCAACATGGTTCATGTCCATGGGAAAGCCCCATATTTCTATGTCTGGGCTGTTGAGTTTTTCCAGTTTGACTTGAAAGACGGATTCGTAAAACTGCTTGGCCCGATCGAGGTCTTGGACATAGATTTCGAACCAGGTGACGGGATTGGGTTTCATGGTGGTTCTCCTTGTGGTTTTCTTGCACTAATTAACAGCAATTGAGAGGCAGACGGTTCTCACTACACCAATCTCATCGGATTGATGAACCGCACGATGCAACGCTCATCCAACAGTTAAATCAAAGTGGGGATTCCAGGCAACTTCCCAGAGATAGCCATCTGGATCGGTAAAGTAGCCGGAATAGCCGCCCCAGTCCGTGTCTTGGCCGGGTTTCACGATCGTGGCTCCGGCAGCTTTTGCTTGCTGCAGCACCCGTTCCACCTCCGCCGGGGACTTGACGTTGTGGGCCAGGGAGAAGCCCCGAAAGCCGCTTCCTGTTGCAGGCACCTGGGCATCGGCGGCCAGACTTTCGTAGGGGTAAAGGGAGAGCCAGGCTCCTTTCAGGTTGAAAAAAGTGATGCCCTCAAAATTGTCCAGGGCGGGTAAGCCCAACCCTTCCCGGTAGAAAGCAGTGGACCGGGCTAGGTTGGATACGCCCAGGGTGATCAGGCTAATGTAGGGGTCCATGAGGGTTTTCCTCGATCGAAGGATTAAAAACTGCGGCCATCGACTGGAATCACGGTCAGGGTCGATCGGTCAATGTCCTCCAGGCAGCGCACATTCACCGCCGCTTTCGCCCCGCCAGAGGGGTCGGTGCCATAGCCAAAGGGAGCGCAACCACATTGGGAACAGAAGTGGTGATGGATGACATGTTTATTGAAGGTGTAGGTCGCTAACTTTTCGTCAGAGGTGGTGCGTCGGAGCTGGTCCCGATCGACAAACCAGAGTAAATAGCCTTTCCGACTGCAGTGGGAGCAGTTGCACTCCATCACCTGCTCTAGATTACCTTCCACTTCAAACCTGATCTGCCCACAATGGCAACTGCCCTGATACAGCATGCTGGGTTCCTCCATGGAGTTGACCTTAATAGTATATCTGTATTATTAATTCCTGGCAACCGTTCAGGGGAGAGGTTCCTCCCATCCCGGCCATCAGGGTAGCAGCGGCTCCTGGCGAATGGGTGCGCGGCCATCTGAAAAATGCGATACCCTTTACAGGGAGAGCATACGCCACTGGTGGGGGTTGGTTGGTCTGATACCCTTTACAGGGAAGGTTTATGTTCCCCTAGGGAGCCGGTATGTCTGTATCCCCCGGCAAGACTATCATGCAAACGACTGACTTCCTCAATCTGCTCAATTCTTCTCAGCGTCAGGCTGTGGAGCACTTCTGTGGTCCCTTGCTGGTGGTGGCAGGGGCTGGTTCCGGCAAGACTAGAGCCCTGACGTATCGGATTGCCCACCTGATTTTGCATCATCAGGTGCAGCCGGAACATATCCTGGCGGTCACCTTTACGAATAAAGCAGCCCGGGAAATGAAGGAGCGGATCGATCGCCTCTTTGCGGAACGGGAAGCCCAGCACAGCTATGGCAAATCCTTTGATCTGTTGAATCCTTACGAACAGACCAAATTACGATCGCAGGTCTACAAAACCATCACCAAAGACCTCTGGATTGGCACCTTTCACAGCCTCTTCTCCCGGATTCTCCGGTTTGATATTGAGAAATTCCAGGATGATCAGGGCCGTCGCTGGAATCGTAACTTCTCCATTTTTGATGAATCGGACACCCAGAGCCTGGTTAAGGATATTGTCACCAATCAGTTGAATCTGGATGACAAGAAATTTGAGCCCCGATCGGTGCGCTATGCCATCAGTAATGCCAAGAACCAGGGCCAGACGCCTCAGGATTTTGAGCAGGCTCAGTCTGGTTTACGGGGACGCACCATCGCGGATGTATACCGGCGCTATCAGGCGGCTCTGGTGCAGAACAATGCCCTGGACTTTGACGATCTGATCTGGATTCCGGTGCAACTGTTTCGTCAGAACGAAGCGGTCCTGAACTACTGGCATCGCCGCTTCCACCACATTCTGGTGGATGAGTATCAGGATACTAACCGCACTCAGTACGACCTGATCAGTCTGCTGGTGACGAATGGGGTCAGTTCCCACATCTTTCAGGACTGGCAGAATCGTTCCATTTTTGTGGTCGGGGATGCGGATCAATCCATCTATTCGTTCCGAATGGCGGATTTCACTATTTTGATGGGGTTCCAGCAGGATTTTGGGGATGGTCTGCCTGATGATGATACCCGCACGATGGTCAAGTTAGAGGAGAACTACCGATCGACGGAAAATATTCTGCAACTGGCTAACCACCTGATCGAGAACAACACGGAACGAATCGACAAGGTGCTGAAGCCGACTCGTGGTGCCGGGGAAGCCGTATTTTGCCATCGCGCTGATGATGAAACGGATGAAGCCGAATTTGTAGTGAATCAGATTCGGACGCTGGTCCGGCGACACCCGGAACTGCACTGGGGAAAATTCGCTATTCTATACCGGACCAATGCCCAGTCTCGGGCATTGGAGGAAAATCTGGTGCTCCATCAGGTGCCTTATAAGGTGGTGGGGGGTCTGCGGTTCTACGATCGCAAGGAAATTAAAGATGTCCTGGCATACCTGAAAGCGATCGTGAATCCTGCCGATACGGTCAGCCTGAAACGGGTGATTAACACCCCCCGTCGGGGCATTGGCAAGGCCACGATCGACAACCTGGAAGCAGCGGCCCAGGAACTGGGGGTGCCCCTGTGGGAAATCCTGGGGGATGACACGTCCGCCAAAACCATGGCAGGTCGATCGGCCAAGTCTGTGATTGGCTTTGCGGGACTGATCCGCACTTGGCAGGGCCAAATTGATGCCCTGCCCCCGTCTCAGGTGGTCCAGGGCGTGCTGGAAGACTCCGGTTACCTGCAGGATCTGAAGCTCCAGGGCACTGATGAAGCGGCCGATCGACTGCAGAACGTACAGGAACTCTACAATGCGGTGCTGCAATTTGAAGAGGAGAACTCGGGGGGGACGCTGGTTGATTTTCTGGCTAGCGCCTCCCTGGCTTCGGATCTGGACAACCTGGAGGAAGAATCTACCCGTGTCTCCCTGATGACATTGCACTCCTCTAAGGGGTTGGAGTTTCCGGTAGTGTTTCTGGTGGGGTTAGAGCAGGGGCTGTTTCCCAATTATCGCTCCCTGGAGGATCCGGCGGCTTTGGAAGAGGAGCGGCGGCTCTGTTATGT